>JAUUYW010000411.1 GCA_030590265.1 Candidatus Krumholzibacteriia bacterium | reverse complement strand
CTGGACTCATGTAGGCGGCGGTGCCCAATATGGCCCCCACCTGGGTCATGGCTTGAGTGAGAGTTGGGGTGGCGGAAGACTCCGACTGGTTGGGGTCATCACCAAACCAGGCCTGGGCCAAACCAAAATCGAGAATTTTGATTTCGCCTTCATTCGATTCCATGATGTTGGCTGGTTTAAGATCGCGATGGACGATGCCGTTTTCGTGAGCTGCTTCCAGACCCGCAGCCAGTTGTCGGGCTATGCTCAGAGTATCCTCAACCGAGACGGGACCCTCTTTCAGCCTTTGGGTCAGCTCACATCCTGTCACCAATTCCATAATGAGAAATCTGGTTTCGTCCACTTCTTCAAAACCGTACACCGAGGCAACATTGGCGTGTTGAAGACTGGCTAATGCTCGGGCTTCCCGTTGGAAGCGGGCCTCGCGTTCAGGATCACCATTCAGTTCGGAAGGGAGAATTTTGATGGCCACATCCCTGCCCAATTTGGTGTCCCGGGCTCGATAGACTTCACCCATGCCGCCGACACCAATTTTTTCCTGAATTTCGAAATGCAGTAGTGTTTCGCTCAGCATAGAGCCCCCAGGTAATGCTAAGGTAATGTTGTCAAAAATTTGAAGATAGCTCCAAAAACAACTTAACAGGAGTAAATATACCTTGTTTATCAAATTTTGGCTTTGATTATTTTTTTTCAAAATATTCCCCTGCTCAAATCCAGGAAAAAGGAAAGACTGAAGGATAGGCCCACAGAGATATTGACGATATTTGGTATTCAAATAAGATATCCAGGTGTTGTCCGGACGTGAATCTGGTGTGGCGTGGAGTATTCCTTCTCTATACCTTCATCGGAACAGAGATTGAAGAACGCAAGCTGGTGGTGGAGTTGGGTCTGCGGTATGCTGAATACCGGCACGAGGTAGGCGGTATTTTCCCAAGGGAAAAAGGAGTGATCCTTATGGTCAGGTTTTTGGGGATTGGGTTCATTCTGTTTTTTTGTTTTGCCACCATCAGTGGTTGCGGATCTTCTTCCCCAACACCATCCTCAAAACCCGATTCCCATCATGATCTTTCAGAAGGTCGCTTCATCGACTGGAACCTTGAAGACTGGAAATTTCAACGCCACCTTTTTGCCAGCGCCTACATGTTTGAACAGAATCATCCACGCACCAATTTTGCCGTCTACAAAGAGGCCACCAGTTACGATGGCCCCGTCAAATCCGTCACCCTGAAAGAATTCAAAAATCTGGATGAAGATTTTCAGGAAGCCCGGCGCAAAGTAGCCAACAACCAGGTGAACGAGGCCATGGTTTTCTATCGGGTGATGCTTCGCTCCTGGGAAATCTGGCTCATGAGCAAACAAGTCGCCGTGGCCGACGAAGCATTTTTGTACGAAAACGGCATCATCTCCCACACTCTCAAGCATCTGGAAACCGCGGTTGGACTGGATCCATCAAATCCATACACCTGGCAGCATCTGGGATTTTTCACAGGCCTGGTGGGCGATAAAAACCGGCAGTTTCAGGCTTTGAATACCGGGTTGGAAGCCCTTGCTGATTACCGAATCCCTCCATCTCGATTTTCTGCTGAAAAACGCGAAGAATTGGCCCTCATGAATCTCCGGATGGTGCTGGATCGAGCCTGGCTTTTGCGCAGCACCGGGTTTTACGATCAAAGCAGACAGGATGTTGAACACGCCATCCAGATGATCGCCGAAGATGATATGCGCACGTTCGATCAGGCCCGTGAAGCCCTGCTGCTGCAGGCCCTGGTGATGGTGGATCAGGGTGAGATTCACGAAGCGCGAATCAAGGCCAAAAAGTTGGGTAACTGGCAGCTTCACCGGAATAGATCGGTGGCCCAATCCACATCTTTCGCCGCCCCTGTGACCAGGAAAGAAAACCTGGAAAAAATCGATACGGATTTTGATCGTCAATGGGTTTGGGCCATGACCTACCTGAAACAGGAAGACCGCCGGCAGGCCCTCGGTTATCTCAACAACCAGAAATGGGTAACCGAATTTCCACCGCACCTGAACTATCGGTTTTTTCAGGATATGGGCCGTATTCAGGAGCATTTTGGCCAGTGGAACAAGGCCAAAGTCAGCTATGGTTTCGCGGTACTCAACCGGCCGTTTTTTCCCTTTTTCCCCATGCAGGGAGCCACCGGACTGTCGCGGATTTTCAGCCAGACCGGCACCGGGCATACTTACTATCTGGGATACGGAAATTATTTCATTTCAGGCAGTTATTTCTCCTTTGCGGCCAACCGGGTGGTGGCCCTGGAAGTAGCGTCCAGCCCTGAAAACTTCGACCGCATCGGCAAAGATGCCCTTGCCGCGCTGAGCACTTGCATTGCCCGGGAAACCCGAACCTCGGCGGCCCTGGCGTTGCGCGGTCGGGTGCATTACCGGTTGGATAATTTTCAGTTCGCGGAAGAGGATTTGCATCGGGCCCACGAAATGCTGGTTGCTGAAAATCGGGAAAGCTCGGACGTGGTCAAGCTGCTGGCGGTTCTGCATTTCAACCGGAAGGATTATCAGGGCAGCATCGACCTGCTCACCCGGTACAATGAGTTGGAACCCAGAGACGGATTCGGTTGGCGATTGAGTGGCCTGGCCCTGGCTCATCAGAACAAGTTTGAATCAGCGCTCAAGGTTTTGAATGTAGCTTTGGATATTGATCCCCAATCTGCCCCCGGGTGGTACAACCGCGCACTGGTGCATTTGCATCTGGCCCATGTTGACCAGGCCCGATTCGATTTGGAGAATGCCATTCGGCTTGCGCCCGACAATAGAGAAATTAGACGCGTGATGACATTGGTGAGCGATAATCCCGGGGCACGGCTCAAGCTTACAAGTGGGCAAGTGGAATTGAAAATCAGCCAGTCGGATTCCCTGCTTTTTGCCAAAGCCAACAACCCCAATTCGGCCAACATGGTGGCCAATTTACGTCAGGAAGATGTTGACCGGTTGTTGGTAAATTTGGAAACCGTGTATGAAGAGGACCCTTCTCGGCAGCGGCGGTTGGCTTTGGGCTTGACCCTGGTTCAGGCTGGCAGGATGAAGGAAGTTCAGGAGTTGTTGATTTCCTTTTGGCCGGATGATTTGAGTCGGGAAGAGACACTGTTGCTTTTGAGGGCTGACCGGGCTTTGGGACAGACGGCGCGGGCTATCAAGTTGGCCCGGACCCTCAGGTATGATCCGGCCCCATTGCCTGATGCTGATTTTTGGGCAGTGGTGGCGATTATTTGTTTGGAGAACGATGCGCCTGAGTACGGTGGGCCGGCTTTGGATATGGCTT
>JAUUYW010000279.1 GCA_030590265.1 Candidatus Krumholzibacteriia bacterium | reverse complement strand
GCATGGACACCCGAATCGGTCCGCCCGGCTCCCACGGGAATCACATCCCGGCCCAGCAGAAAGCTCACTTTCTTGGCCAGAACACCCTGAACCGTGCGTCGATGGGGCTGGATTTGCCAGCCGGAAAAACCCGTTCCCACGTAGGCCACCTGAAAGCGGACTCTAACTCCGGACTGAGGTTCGGCAGGGAAAAATGGTGTGTTCTCGGTCATGTTCTCACTCCAGGCCAAATCAAGAGAATCAACAGGATCAGGCAAAGGCCCAAAAAGACCAATTGATACCAGGGGGGCCCCACCAGAATGGGCCCTTGGGCAGGTTGCCGGGTGCGCAAACTCAAACTCAAGGCCTCGGCTCGCCGCAAAAGACTTTCTGACAGGGGCACCACCACCACCATCCTGTCGAGCAGTCGTCGCCAACGCGAGACCCCGGATTCACCGGGCACAGCTCTCCTCATGCGCAAAACAGCATCCACCCGCCGGCCTTCGTTCATCACGCCAGGAATTGTGCCCAGAGCCACCGCCAAAACCAAAGCCAGTTGACCGATAGGCAAGCCCAGCTTTTCCAGGGGGCGCAACCACCAGCGAACGGCGCGGACCAGGTCGTCCATGGATTTCAGGCGGGCAAACAGGGCCAGCCAGCCCAGGGAAGCAGCAATTCGGGCCAAAGCCAGAACTCCGGCAGCCAAACCACCCCAGCTGGGGCGCCCCAATGCAGCAGCGGCGGTGGTTGTAAAGACATGGACCAATAGCACGACACCGGCCACGGGAATCCAGGGACGCATGGCAGTCCAGAACCCGGAGAGAGTCATGCCGGTCCAAACCAGAACCGTCATCAGCAACACATTGAGCAGCACCAACACCTGCCAGGAAACCAGCATGCTGCTGACAATACCCAGGACAACCAACCCCAGCAGGATCACACCGTCAATTCGATCCAGGAGCGTAGTGCGCAAAACCTTGTTGGATGCTGCCAAGTGGGGGATCATTATTGATTGTCCACCGCGTTTTGTTCAGCAATTTGAGTAGCAATTTGAACCGCATTCCAGGCTGCTCCCTTGAGCAGGTTGTCGGCCACCACCCACATCAAAAGGCTGCGATCGCATCCCGGATCCTGTCTCACCCGCCCCACAAAAACATCATTCAAACCTGCAATTTCCCTGGCCGTATGGTAGTCGTGTGGGTCAGCAACAACTTGAACTCCAGGTGTGTTTTGCAGGATTTTTACCGCCTCGGCCGGCGTGGTTGGCACATCACAAACCACCCGGATGGCCGCACTGTGGCCTGTCAACACCGGCACTCGGGTTGCTGTGCAGGAAATGTGCAGATCCAGACCACGATCCATGATGCGGCGCATTTCGTGCAAGACCTTGGTCTCTTCTTCAAAGCCACCATTTTCGGTTTTGGCACCGATGGCGGGCAAGGCGTTGTAAGCCATGGGGCGCGGGTAGGCGCTGGCGCCTGTTTTGATAATGGGATAATCCCCGGTTTGGTCCAGCAACTCCTGCACGGCCTTTTGCCCCGCTCCGGAGACCGCCTGCAAAGTGGTCACATGACACTCCTTCACACCAACAGCACTATCCAGGGGAGCCACCGCCATGACAATCTGGATAGTTGAACAGTTCGGGTTGGCGATCACTCCCGGTTTGGCGGCCAGTTTGGTACCGTTGATTTCCGGCACAACCAAAGGCACCTGAGGATCCATGCGCCAAGCTGACGAATTGTCAACCACCACGCAGCCGGCATCTTTGGCCACCGGGGCCCAGGTGCGGCTGGCATCTCCCCCGGCACTGAAAAGAGCCAAGTCAAGACTTGAAAAATCTTCGGCTGAAACCGCTCGACAGGTTAGCTTTCGACCCTGAAATTCAATTTCCTGACCAGCCGATCGAGGGCTTGTCAAAAGCTCCGGGTCGCCCTTGAGCCAGGGGCAATCTTCCAGCAGGCTCAGCATTTTTCGCCCCACCAGCCCGGAGGCTCCCAGTATTGCGGTGCGCATGTTTGTTCTCCTTGGTCTCGAAGTGCCATAAGCCCAATATTGTGTGCAAGGCCCTACAGTTCAATGGTCTGAAGGCCGGACAGGTTCCCTGAATTAATGGAAAGTAACAGAGGGTGCCGGCGGGGTCAAAATCAGTCCGCAACCAGGCCAGAAATAGAAATCAACCGACGGTTGGCCCCGGGGCTTGGGAGTGTTAAGGTATCGGGCATCATTTTCAGTCTTCCCCCAGATCAAAGGTCTGCGACAATGATGAATTCTTTTCGTTCAATTTCAATGGCAACCACCGCCCTGACGCTGCTCCTTGCCCTGGTGCTGTCTTCAGGTTGTTCAACCGAATCAACGGAACGGGGCCACGCCTTTGAAACCCTTGCCCGATGGGAAGACCAACGCTTTGCCCCGGAAGACTCACTCCTGGCAATGATTCAGGCCAAAGACGCCCATGTTCGTCTGAGAGCCCTTCGCAGCGCGGGTCTTATGGGCCAGCGCAGCATCATCCCGGCCATGATTGAAGCCCTGAGTGACCCCAGCGAGACTGTGGCCCGTCAGGCTGCATTCAGCCTGGGTTTGCTGGGTGACCAAACGGCAACAAAAGCCTTGGAAGCCATTCTTGAAAACTCTGAAAGCGAGTTGCAATTAGCTGCCGCCAGAGGGCTTGCCCACCTGCCAAACGAGGGTCAGGCCCTTTTGGTCGCCACTGGCAGCGACAATCCGGCGGTGACAGCCGCAGCCTGGGATGCCTTGCGCAATATTTCTGATCAAGCCGACTCAACCCAATTGGTGGCCGCCATGGTGACCGGCCTGGAAGAAAATACTGCTGACGTTTTGTGGCGGGTTTTGCGTTGCGCAGAGCGTCTTCCAGCCCCTGAGTTGGTTCCACACCTGGCCTCCCATGTGAGCTCGAACATCATCCAGGTCAGGGTCCACGCCTATCGTGCCTTGGCCCGGCAAAATAACCTGGCGGCCTTGAACGCTGTCCTTCTGGGTGTTCAAAATGAAAAGAGGACATCTCAACAACAGCACCAGCGCACCCTGATTGCCGCCTGCCGAGCCCTGGGATCTCTGGGATTCCAGGCTTTTAATCCAGAGGGTTCTTTTAGCAAAGAAGAATGCAACATTCTGACCGAAACCTTGATTTCCGCCGCCGGCCAGCAAAATACTCATCTGGCAGCCACCGCATTGGCAGCCATGGAAAAATTGACCGACACCTTTGAACTGCCACCCGAAGCTGCCCGACAGGAAAGCCTGTTGCCCGTCTGGCGCATTCGGTTGGGTCGCTCGGCCCATTCGCACATGAGCGATGAAAGTCCGGTCGTCCGGGCCGCCGCCATACGCAGTTGGGCAGCTTTGCGAGGTTCCGGAAGCACCGACCAACTGCGCCATATGCTGGCCCAATCCCCCACTCCTCACGATGTGGAAGCCATCCTTTTCGCTCTGGCCCGCGTTGCCCAGGATCCCCTGGAAGTTTTGGCAGATTTTGCCGGGAATGACCACCAGGTTCCCGTGCGGGTTGCTGCTTTGGAAGGCCTGCACCATCTGGGAACCCGTCTTGATCACTCCGAAGATCGGGAACTCATTTTGGACAACCTGACTCGAGCTGCCGCCGATGCCGATTTTGTCATCGCCGCCACGGCCATCGGTTATCTGTCCGGCTATCCCCATCGCCTCAGCCTGGTGGCCATGTCCGAAGCCTGGGATACGGTCTATCCTGAAGGGGAAGCGGAAATCAAACGTGCCATATTGAGCACCCTGGAAACCCAGGGTTCGGCGGTGGTGGAATTGAAGAGATCAGGCCTGCCGGAGGGCCTTGAGGATCATCTTTTGGCTATCATCGCAGACATGCTGCGGCAAGGATTTGATTCATCCGACCTGCGAATTCGGCTGGAATCGCGAACAACCGCCCAGGCAACCAACTTGTTGCCCAACAACTTGATTCCCAGTGAAGAAAGCCTCCGGGCCACCATGACGCCTTTCCTCCGCAGCCCCAACCAACCTCCCGTGCGCACGGCTTTTGACGCGCCCAAGGTTCGTTGCATCACTGACCGTGGAACTTTTGTGATTCGCCTTGATGGTAACAACGCCCCCAATACTTGTGCCATGTTCACTGATTTGATCCAACGTGGCTTTTACGATGATCTCACTTTCCACCGGGTCGTTCCCGATTTTGTGGTCCAGGGCGGTGACCCCCGTGGTGATGGCTGGGGAGGGCCTGGTTACACAATCCGAAGTGAATGGAACCGCTCCCGTTACGAACGGGCTGCGGTGGGCATCGCCCACGATGGCAAGGATACCGGCGGCAGCCAGTTTTTTGTCACTCTTTCGGAACAGCCACATCTCAACGGGCGCTACACGGTATTTGGGGAAGTTGTCAAAGGAATGGAGATTGTGGACCTGGTGCAACAGGGCGACCATTTCCGATTGGAAATTCTACCCTGATTGGCCAACTAAAGCCTTAAGTCGGTAAGATCCTGCCCGAACCACTAAAGAATGTCCATAGTTTGTCTATTGCATTGCTTTCGGGGAGGATGATGGGATGTCCATTACAAAACGGCTTTATACTTTTGTTAGTTTGGCTTTGGTGATTATTGCAACTGGATCAGGTTTGCTGAACCGAGCCGTAGTCAAAACAGAACTCCAGGCACTCAACCAAAGAAATCTTGAGGACGCGGTAAACATTGCTGTGCAATTGATCGCAACCCAGGACAACCCCGACCCGGCTCAAATCGAAAAAGCCATCAACAAGGAAATCAAAATCGGGAAAACCGGCTTTTTGTTCATTGTCGACAGCAAGGGAGAATTCGTCCTGCACCGGAAAGTGCAAGGTAAGAACTGGTTGCAAAAACCCTTTATCGCCAAAATGGTAAATGAAAAAAATGGCT
>JAUUYW010000565.1 GCA_030590265.1 Candidatus Krumholzibacteriia bacterium | reverse complement strand
TGGATCGGCCGCAGCCACCTGGGGTGCCATTGCCGGAATCATCATGGGAGCCGGAGCAACAGTGGCACCGGCAGCATAGGAGGGAGATTTCTGAATACGGATGGTGGTATCCTTATGGATGACCTCCAGCTCCTCAATTCCGCTTTCTTCAACCATTTTGACCAGTTCACGAACCTTGCTGATATCCATGTCAGCCTCTCTGCTGTTTTTGGGAGAGTTCATTTAAACCCTGCCCAGGTATTTCCCGGAGCGGGAATCAATGCGAATAACCTGTCCTTCATCCACAAAAAGAGGGACTTGAACCACAAGGCCAGTTTCCATGGTGGCCGGCTTGGAGCCGCCCTGGGCGGTATCGCCACGCACCCCAGGATCCGTTTGGGCCACGGCCAGCTCCACAGTCTGGGGAGGTTCTACCGTAAGAGGTTGTTCCTCAAGAAGCAGCACACTGCAGATGTCGCTTTCCTTGATGTAAGGAATAACATCACCAAGGCCGTCCTTGTGCAACTGAATTTGTTCGTAGTTTTCCGTGTTCATAAAAACCAGAAAATCGCCATCGGGATAAAGATACTGGAATGAGCGTCTTTCAAGACGAACTTCTTCCACCTTTTCTCCAGACCGGAAAGTATTATCCACGACTTTGCCGTTCTCAACATTTTTCAACTTGGTTCGTACAAAGGCCGGACCCTTGCCCGGTTTGACGTGCTGGAACTCTACAATGGTCCACAACGCACTTTTCCAACGCATGGTGAAACCGGTGCGGAAATTACTTGTATCTGCCAAAGGTCAGCCTCTCTTTTAAAAGGCCCGGAAAAAGGAAAATTCCGGACAAAATGATCGCCTATTGATAACACGACAAGAGCCACTTGGCAATCACCGATCAGATCGCCATCCAGATTGAGGAAATCAGATCTCCAGCAGGGAAGCCATTCCCTCCAGGGCCAATTGGTAACCCTTGATGCCAAATCCAAAAACCCCGGCACCCACAACCCCCGTCAAAAGGTTGGTCTGCCGAAATTCTTCACGCGCAGTGGGGTTGGTCAAATGCAACTCGATGATGGGCTTGTCCATGGAGGCCACCGCATCGCGGATAGCCACCGAAGTATGGGTGTAGGCAGCCGCATTGATGATCAGACCATCGGCATGGTCGGTGGCCTTATGAATCAGCCCCACCAGCCCACCTTCAAAGTCATCCTGGTTGAACTCGACCCTGAGGCCCAGTTCATCACCCCATTTTTCACAGAGGCTGCCCAATTCTTCCCAGGTTGTAGAACCGTAGATTTCAGGCTCACGCTGACCGAGTCGGCCGAGATTGGGACCACCGAGAATCATCACCAGGGGTTTTGCCGTTGAAGCCTTCATGATGACGGGTCACGATCTGATTTGAAGCTTTCGATCCAATCACCAAATTGTTTCTTCTGTCCGGCCCGACGCTGGCTTCTGTCCTCGGCCGAAATCTCGGTATCAGATGGTTGGGAGGATGCCGGAGCCAATGCACCGGATTGAAGTTGAGCCAACCGCAGCTGAACATCAACGCGCTGGGGATCCTGATCCCTCATGCGTTGCAGAGCCACCACGGCCTTGTCCAAATACCCCTGGGAAACCAGAATATCAACCAAGGTCATGGTTGCGAGACTTTTATCCGAGACCAGCTGAGATTCGGTGCTGCTGGTTTCAGGCGGCGCAGCC
>JAUUYW010000321.1 GCA_030590265.1 Candidatus Krumholzibacteriia bacterium | reverse complement strand
TTTTCGTCTTGGCGGCTTTAACATGCCTCTGCGCAAAGCTCCTGATGGCCGTTTGGAAACTGTGCGACTGGTGCGCGCTTTCAACGTTTTGCGCCAATACGACGAAACCGAAGTGCTGCCCGCCTACCACAGCATCATGTCCTCTGTGCTGCCCGGTGGTTTGTTCTTGGATGGCACCAGCGACCCTTTTGGCCGGGTTTGGACCGGCAACTTGGTTCGTCAAAACAGCGATCCGGAAAACCCAGGCTGGAATTTGGAAGCTCTGGTTCTGGGGGCCAACCTGGGTCTGAACCTGGATGTGGAGGCCTTTCAAACCCGCCTGCCCAAAAGTTTCATCCACCGCATGATGCCAGGCGAGCCCATCAGCAGGTTCATGGAAGACTGGAAAGCAGCCACCCGCGAAACCCGCAGTCACAATGTTTGGGGCCCGCGGGACTGGTTCGTGGCAGCCGGCCAGGTCATGTGCCAAAAGGGCTACAATATTGCCCGCCCAAGCAAGTGGTTGCGTCGAGGGTGGTTGGTGTGGTTGAATCCGGATCTGGGTTTGTAATTTGTCTCGGTTTGTGAAAAGAGTTTTACCGCAATGATGCGAATCAAGGAACTGGACGGGATCCGTGGTATCGCCATAATACTGGTGCTGATATGGCATTACCTGGTCATCCAAATCCAACCCGGCGATTCCGCCACCTTGGGACTTCTGGTCAAGATTTTCTCCCTGTCCTGGAGCGGAGTGGATCTTTTCTTTGTGCTCTCGGGTTATCTCATCGTGGGTATCCTGGTGGATTCAAAAGGCTCGCCCACCTATTTCAGAACATTTTATGTTCGACGAATTTGCCGCATTTTGCCTCTTTATTATTTGATGGTCGGGTTGTTTGTTCTGTTGCCCCGGATCGGTTTTATCAACAACGACTGGCTCTTCGCCCCAGAGTTGCCTTTGGCGAGTTACTTCACCCTGACTCAGAATTTTTTCATGCACGGCCAGGGGTTCGGTCCCAACTGGCTGGGAGTGACCTGGTCCTTGGCCATTGAAGAGCAATTCTATCTGTTCATTCCCCTTCTGATTTGGGCCTTGAGTCGTCGCAAATTGACCTGGTTTTTTGTGGTGGCCATTTTGGCGGCGCCTCTCTTGCGCTGGCATTTTGGTAATTTGGGAGCCTACGTTTTTTCCTTCACGCGGGCCGATTCCATTCTGATGGGAGGGCTGGTGGCGTTGCTCATCCGATCACGGGTGACCTGGATTGCCGTCCGTGGACTCTACCGGCATTTGGTGGTTCTGGCGGTGGTCTGTCTTTTTGCCATGGCCTATTTGGTGACTCGGGGCGCCGGCGTGGGTGATGTTTACCTTCACTTTATGCTGGCTCTGTTTTACAGCGTTTTAATGATCCTGACTCTTGCATCGAGAGATAGAATTCTGAATTCTTTTTTATCCAACCGATTTCTTGCCTGGGTGGGTTTTCGATCTTACGGAATTTATCTTTTCCATCAGCCGGTCAGCAGTTTTGTCAACCAGGTGATGAAAGGGTCGGCCACACCGACAATTGACCGACCTTCAGATCTGGGGGTCACCATGGTCTCCTTGTTCCTGGTGATTGTTTTGAGTGATTTGTCCTACCGTTATTTTGAAGCTTTCTTTCTGCGCATTGGCCGGAAGACTCGCCTGAGATCACCTGTAAAAAACTGACAAGGGGTTGTTTTGCGCATTCTTTGCACCGTTGTGGTGTTCGTTGCCCTTTTGATCACCCAATTTGTCCTGGCCCCATTTGCAGGGGCTCAGCAAACAGGGAACCAGTCTTTTGACGTCTCCCTGGAAGTGGCAGAGGGCGAGCTGGCCGGCGCCATATTGTTACCCAAAGGTTCTGGGCCCTGGCCGGTGGTCTTGATCCTGGCCGGATCTGGCCCTACCGATCGTGACGGAAATTCATCCATAGTACCAGGCAAAAACAACAGCCTGAAACAGCTGGCTGAAGGTTTGGCCCAGCAGGGTGTGGCCAGTCTGCGCACCGACAAAAGAGGTGTTGGCGGCAGTGCCTCGGCAGTGGTATCAGAATCGGATATGCGCATTGGCCTTTTCGTGAACGACGCCAGCCAGTGGATCAAATTGCTGCAGTCGGATGATCGATTCACCTCGGTGACCGTTGCCGGACACAGCCAGGGTTCGCAGGTGGGGATGAATGCGGTTTGGCTGTCGGGGGCCGATGGTTTTGTCTCTCTGGCCGGTCCGGGCCGCCCGATTCTGGATGTTTTGCGCGAGCAGTTGAGCAAGAGTTTGTCCATCCGCGCACGTGTGAAAGCCAACGCCATCATGGAAGAACTGGATGCTGGGCGTCTGGTGCCCGAACCCCCAATTGAATTGACGATTCTTTTTCGGCCTTCGGTGCAGGAATTCCTCATTTCCTGGCAACGGCTGGATCCGGTGAAAGATCTGGCCCGTTTGTCTTGTCCAGTGGCCATCGTTCAGGGGTTGACCGACTTGCAGGTGACGCAGCATGACGCCCTATTGCTGCATGACGCCAAACCTGCCTCCACATTGCTGCTTTTGCCGGGACTCAACCACCTGTTCAAGCCGGTGGAGGGCGACAATCCCATGGTTCATCAGATGAGTCTGGCCAATCCCGAGTTGATGTTCAGTCCCGAGGCCGTGGCTGCCGTCGTGGCCTTGACTGCGGAAGCGGATGTGTTTCACAAAATCTGGAATGCCGCATTGGACCGGGCTTTGAACTACAACGAAAACCGTTGGTATGGCATCCCATCAGAAAATTTCATATGGGGAACCAAGCACGATCAGGACCCACTTGGCCATCGCCTCGCAGCCTGGATTGTCAATGTGGCCGATGAATCAAAGAGTTACAAATTTGGTCTGGCCGAAGGTGGTTATGTCACCGATGGAATGCTCACCTCGGGTGGTCAAGACGATTGCGTGAGTTTCATGTATCGCACCACCGAGCTGGCCCGGGCCACCGATATGCGCACCAGTTTTTCCTGGGCCTTGCGCACCCGTTTTGCCGGCGCTCATCCGGACTCGGTGGTGGGGGCTGATGGCCGCGTCAATTACGACCGCCCAGAGCATTTGGATTATAGCCTGGACATGATTCGTTCCGGCATTTGGGGGCGGGATGACACTGCAGAAGTTGGGTTGGCGGTGGTGGATTCCCTGGGGACTTCCCGGTATCCGGCCGGGTCATTTGCCTGGGTTGCTGCTGAGGATTTGGACACTTCAAAACTGCAGGCCGGTGATGTTGTCTGGTTTGTTTTGAACCCGGATGATAAGAAAGCCCGTGGCCTGCGCGATGAGTATGGGCTGGTCATTGGCCACCTTGGTTTGATGTCCCGCTCGGGGCAGGATGATCCCCTGCAGGTGTTTCATGCGGCCAGCAAGGATTTGCCTGGAGAATATGAAGGAGGTCGGGTTGTTGCGGTGGACCTGTCTACTTATCTCCGGCGGGTGGAGCGTTATGCGGGGGTTATGGTGACCAGGTTGGGCGAAACGCGTTAGTAACCTCAAAGAGAAACGGATCGGCTACCTCACCAGAGTCATGGTTCGGGTTTGAACTTCCGCCCCAAATTCCATCCGGGCGTAATAGAGACCCGAAGGCACCTGACGACCTTGTTCATCCACACCTTCCCAGCGAACAAAATAATTCCCCTGGTCCCTGCTTTCATCCACCAGGGTGGAAACCCGGCGGCCCCGAACATCAAAAACACTGATGCGGATTCTTCCCGCTTTGGGTAAGGCGAAATTGAGTTGGGTGCCGGGGTTGAACGGATTTGGGAAGTTCTGGCTGAGGGCCAGGATGGTGGGTAAATCGCTCGGGGGATCATCCGGCTCATCATCCGGCAATCCAGAGCTATCATCATTGGCCCGGTTGAAGGTGGGTGGATCAAGGAAAACCCAAACATCGCCACCATCGGGCATGCGCCCCAGGCTGATGTCGGTGGTTTGTTGGCCATAAATTTGAGTATCGATGGCTTCATTGCCGAAGGCCAAGGGGGCGAACAGCCCAAATTCCTCCCCGGATGATCACAATTTGAAGTTGGTGTGCAATGGACCCTGACCCGGCTGGTCATCGCACCAGACAATGAGATACTCTCCAGGTGGCAGCATCACCGCAGGGAATTCCCACTGGCGAGGCTGAGCCAGATTATCAGTGAGGTACATACCGGTCAGGTTGATGGTGGCCGGTCCCCCGTTGAAAAGTTCAACCCAATCATCGAATTCACCGGATTCATCCTGAGCATCGGATGAATTGCTGGCCAGGTATTCGTTGATGACCAGTCCGGTGTAGTCGCCGGACCAGGGCGGCGCGGAAAA
>JAUUYW010000356.1 GCA_030590265.1 Candidatus Krumholzibacteriia bacterium | reverse complement strand
GCAGCCAATTCAGGGACCAGATCAAACCGTCGGCTCATCACTTCGGCCGAGCTCAAACCGCAAAGACGAGCCAACTCACCGGCATGAGGGGTGAGGATCACCTTTTTGGAGCCAAAAGATGGTTCGCTGTCGGTGCGGGAAAAAGCGCCCAGGCCATCTGCATCCACCACCAAGGGCAAATCCAACTTGGCGAGAAAGTCAACAACCCAGCCATCAGTTGCCGTATCGGCATCAAGGCCGGGTCCCAGAACCACCGCTTTTTGTTGGTCCAGCAAATGATCCATCATGGCCGATGGCACAGGATCAATGGTGCCCGCCTCTGTGGTCGCCAGACCAACGGTCACTGCCTCGGGCAAACCCACCCGGATCGGCTCCACCAGTTCCATGGGCACGGCCATTTTCACCAACCCGGCACCCGAGCGCAGTGCACCCAGGCCCGCCAAATGAGCTGCCCCGCCGTAGGCCCGGCTGCCAGCCAAAATCATCACCCTTCCAAAATCGTATTTATGCCCGTGAGTTGGCCTCGGCGGTAGCAAATCCAGATAATCGCGTCCGGAAAGCCAATGGTGGTCAGGACTGTTTTTGTCGCAGATTTCGTCCGGGAATCCAATGTCCACCACTTCCAGGTCGCCCACAAAGTCACGGCCCGGTGCCAGCAACAGGCCGCGCTTGGGCATACCCACGGTGATCGTCAGGTCGGCGGCCAAAGCGACTGGATCGACTTGACCATCATCTCCACCAACTCCCGAAGGAATATCCAGGGCTACCGAGGGCACACCTGCATCGTTGACAGCGTCGATCAGATCAACATAAGCCCCCCGCAAAGGTGGGGTAATACCCGTGCCAAAGATGGCGTCCACCACCACGGCTGCCTCCTGCAGCAGAGGCTTCAACGCGCCCACCCAATAATTTTTTGGCGGATGAACCACATCAACCCGCCCAGGCAGACGGTCGTAATTGGTGCCCGCATCCACTGTCAGCTCTTCACGGTCGGCAAGCATCATCACTTCCACTTGGTGGCCGGCCTCGCAAAGTAAACGGGCCATCACCAGACCATCACCGCCGTTGTTGCCTTTGCCGCATATGATCAGGATTGAGCCTGTCTCTATTTCCCCCAGGAATTCCAGGAGAAGTTCGCTCATGGCCTGACCCGCCCGCTCCATCAGCTCGATTCCCGGTGTTCCGGCAGCTATGGTTTCGGAATCGATGAGGGCCATTTGTTTGGCGGTGCAAACTCTCATGAGGCGGCTTCCTCCTCACCGTTCAGTTTGTCCAAAACACTCATCAGTTGCAGGAGGTCATCCACCACAAAATCTGGTTTGGTATCGGCATCTTCGACCTTGGTGGCGTATTGGGAATACTTGTCCCCGTAGCGAGCGTAAACCGTATGCAAACCAGCGTTTTGACCGCCCAGGATGTCCCGTTCAATCCAGTCGCCTATCAAGACTGTGCGGTCCGGCGATACCTTTAAAAAATCCAGGGCCATCAAAAAAGGCTTGGGATCAGGCTTGTGGTGGCCAGTGTCGTCGAAGGTCAGAACCACGTCGAAAGCATGCTGCAGACCGATATAATTCAGACGTTGCCAGGCCTCAAAACGAGGAGCATCGCTGACCACAGCCAGCTTGTAGCCGTCCTTCATGAGTTTGTTCAAAACAAAGTGGGCATGGGGATAAGGCACCAGTGAGCCCCCGCGCGCCCGGCGGTAAGCCACCACTGCGGCAGCCAGGATTCGGTCATCCACCCGTCCGATGGTATTTTCCAGAAAGAAATTGAATACGCGCTGGTGCTCAATGCCTTTTTCCTTGTAAATGGCGAAGATGGCGTCGACAGCTTCTTGCTGTCCCATGGGCAATCCGCTGTCGATCATGGCATCAACCGCAGCCCGGATAGAATTTTCCTTGGCCAACATGAAGTCGGTCAGCGTATTATCCAGATCGAAAATGACCGCATCTATGGCACGAGCACACACAAGGAACCTTCTTCCAGCAAGAGTTGGAGAATTGGACGACGCATCCAAACGAATGTCACCATCCTATTCTAACGCCAAGTGGTTCCAATTGCACAAAGAAACCCGGAGACAATGAACAAAGATTTTGAAGAGCCAGTCCTGGAGCCCATTGAGGAAGCTCCACCAAGCCTATGGACCGATCGATCCCGCGCCTGGATCGTCGGACTGATTTTCATGCTGATGGCAGGCAATGTATTTTTCCAGATCCAAGCCTACCTGCTGGGCGGCGGACTGATCTTACCGGTTTTAGCTGGGCAGATATTGGGAGTTTTTATCCCTCTGTTGGTGCTCAGTCGAAAAAACCGCTGGAATCCGGTGCAGGATTTGAAACTGGGCAGCCGGCCCTGGCCAATTCTGGTGGCGGTGGGGATTCTGGCCTTTGCCTCCCTGGTACCAGCATCCATGTTGGCCGAAATTTCTTTGCGCGTATTCCCAGCCGATCCCGAACGAATTGCCCTGTTTCAGGAAATGTTGCCACGTTCCGGTTTGGGGATTTTGCTGACCATCATCACCGTTGTCGTGGTGGGTCCTTTGGGTGAAGAGATTGTCTTTCGGGGATTTTTACACCGTCTGGCATCTGAATACTGGGACCCGGCCAAGGCCACTCTGCTGTCGGCCCTGGTCTTTGCCATGGTTCATGCCGAGCCCTGGATAATATTTGGATTGCTTGGCATCGGAGTGGCTTTGTCGGTCATCTATGAAATTACAGGCAGCCTGTTGGCCTGTTTTGTTTTCCACGCCACGCACAACACGGTAGCCCTGGTGATGATGTACTCTGCGGATGAAGCCCAAACGGAACCAACGGCCCTGGAAATGGGGGATTTTATTTGGTTGGCCGTTTCATTGGCAGTTTGGTGGGTGGTGGGTTCCTGGTTGAGGAGAGTTCATTCTGGAAATAACCGCGCGGATGTTGTGGACCCGCGCGGTTGAATTCTATGCCAGCTGATTATTTGACCGACTCTCTCAACTCCCGGCCCAGACTGATTTCGCCATTGTCGATGCGAATGTTGAAGCCGCAACTGGGGTTGTGGCAAACCCAGGCTTTGTATCGAATGGAAGCGCCGTCACGTCCGTAGTCGGACATTGGCAACAGCAAACCATCGTCACATTTTTTGCATTCGGGAAATTCCATTTTTAACTCCTAAGAAATTGACCCAGCTCCCCCGCCCCTTCCTATTGTTCCCCGTTGTGTTGAAGGAGGAATGCACAACACTGGACATAACCTAGCATATTTCTGGGCTATTTCAAAAGAATCAATTTTCTGGTGACTGAAACGCCCCCAGTTTCAAGCCGCACAAGATAAAGCCCACCAGGCAGATGCCGTCCTTGCTCACCAGTCCCACGCCAGGTCACAGAGTGTTCGCCCTCGGAATAGGCGGCATCAGTCAATAGGGCAACCCGCCGTCCGGCAGTGTCGTAAATCGTCAAGCGAACCACGGCTGCCTCAGGCAAAACAAAGCGGACAGTGGTGGCCGGGTTGAAGGGATTGGGTGCCGCACCCAACAGGCGTGGGTTACCTGGTATTGGCTCATCCAAGGCAGCAACTGGTAGCGGGCATTCACAGGCAGCGCAACCCACACCCAGGGCGCCAACCAAAGCCCCAGGTTGCTCGGGATTGTGTTCCGGTGCGCACCACGAGTCGGCGCACAGATGATAGTCGCCTAGGTCGGGATCACAAAAACAGGGATCAGCCGAGAAGTTACCGTTGAAGAAGCGTTGTCCCTCCAAGGGCCCGGTGAAGTCTCCGCCGTTGCCCCAGATGTCGCAATTGGTGGCGGTGATGGTGCCATTATAGGAAGCCGAAGCATCGTTGAGCGGACCGATCCATCCTCCTTCAACCATAAAAGAACCAGTGATCAAGCAGGATGTC
>JAUUYW010000571.1 GCA_030590265.1 Candidatus Krumholzibacteriia bacterium | reverse complement strand
GTTTGTCCAGAGTTATAAAGAAGTTCGGGTAGGATACTCCCACACAGGTATCGTCGTCCAGTGCCGTTGTGCCGGTGGCGACCAAAGCAGCCACTGCCAGAGCCATGGCGATGCGATGATCATCCACAGTTTCGATGATGACCGGATCGTCTTTTGAACCACCAACCAATGCAGTCGGACCATTGATGCGCCATCCATCTGGAAGCTCTTCGATATCGGCGCCCAGTTTTTTCAGGGCCTTGGTCATGGCCGCAATGCGGTCGCTTTCCTTGACCCGCAATTCCTCCGCACCAGTGATCAATGTTGTCCCCACCGACTGAGTTGCCAGCACTGCCAGGACAGGCAATTCATCAATGAGAGAGGGAATTTCCGCGGCTTCAATGTTGAAGGCAAACAGGTCGGCGGCCCCCACTTCAACATCGCCCAACTCCTCCCCCGGCGCGCCCCGACGGTTGCTGATTTGAACCAACGCACCAGCGCGTTTCAACACTGCCAGAGCACCGTCCCGACCTTCGTTCAGAGACTGGTTTTCCACCCGCAAAACCGACTTCGGAACTATGGCCGCGGCCACCTGAAAGAAGGCTGCACTGGATGGATCGGCCGGCACTTGAATGTTGTAGTTTCCCGCAGGCAATTGTCCTTCAAGACTGAGGTCACCCGTTCCCGGAAAGCCGCCAACCGGAATTCCCATGGTGGCAAACAGACGCTCGGTGTGATCACGGGAAGATCCCGCGCCCTGGACAACGGTTTTTCCGGAGGCGTTCATGGCCGCCAACAGCAAGGCGGATTTCACCTGGGCCGAGGGAACATCCAGACTGCAAACCGTCCCTTTCAAATCGGCGCCACGAATGCGCAGGGGGAGACAGCCGTCATCCTCGAGGTATTCGATATCCGCACCCATGCTGCGCAGCGGGTTGACCACTCGTGCCATGGGTCGTGAGGAAAGGGAAGCGTCGCCTTTCAGGATGATTTCGCAGGGATGGCCTAACCATCCAGCCAACAAACCACAAAGAAGCCTGGTCGTCGTCCCGCTATTCCCACAATCAAGAGTCAGCGAGCCCACAGGAAGTTCACTTGCTACTGGCGGTTGCAGCTGCAAAACCCCATTTTCATGAGATACTTTGGCACCAAGGCTTTCCACTGCATTAAGACTGCGCAAAGTATCCTGGCTCTCCAGCCAGCCGGTCACCCGGCAGGGGCCATCGGCCAGCAGCACAAAGAGCGCCGCTCGATGGGAGATGGATTTGTCGCCGGGAATGGAAACTTGCCCGCCAAGCGGTGCGTATGCAGCCTGCAAAATCCGTTTCAGGATGGGCCTCCTGGGAAAGTCGAAATGAATTAGTCGAGAGTGTCGGGATCACCGTGGAATGATAACATCAATTTGGTACTTTTCTGAAGATGAATAGACCTTTGTGCGAAATCGCTCCGTCATTAGAGTCGCCACTTAATTTACGTAGAAGTCGAGTCATGGGAAAGTCTGAATGAACAACATTTCAAAAAATACCAAACCCGGGCTCAAATCTTTGCTGACCGTGCACCATGGCCGCGAAATTATGGCCTTGGCCACGCCCACCATCATGACCATGCTTTCGCAAACTCTCATGTGGACGGTGGACACCGCCATGCTCGGCCGGGTCAGCAGTGTG
>JAUUYW010000133.1 GCA_030590265.1 Candidatus Krumholzibacteriia bacterium | reverse complement strand
CTTTCACCATGGTCCTGAACCTAGACCCCGCCAAGGAGCTTTGAAAATGAAACGCCTTCTTCTGATCACTCTGGTGCTGTTGGTTGCCGTGCCCGCACTGGCCCAACAAATGCCACGTTTTCCCGACCTGGACCAAACCCGTCGAGCTGCCATCATCGACAGTCTGACCGCAGCCTTGGACACGGTCTATGTCTTTCCCGATGTGGCCACGGAAATGGTCACCGACGTTCGTCAAAAACTGGCCGCGGGCGAGTATGACGACATCACCGACATCATGGCTTTCACCGACCAGATCACCGAGGATTTCCAGGCCATCAGCCACGACCTGCATCTGGGTGTGCGCGTGCGTCCACCGTTCGACCCCATGGAAGCCGAAGACCCCGAGCTGGCCATGCAGCGGGAACGTGAACGCAACCAGTACAACAACTACAACTTCCAGGAGGCCAAGCGCCTGCCCGGCAATGTCGGCTACCTCCGGTTCGATGGGTTCAGCGGAGATCCCGAGTCCGGCGCAACTGCGGTGGCCGCTATGAACTTCCTCGCTCACAGTGATGCCCTGATCATCGACCTTAGATACAACGGTGGCGGTTCGCCTTCCATGATCCAGTTGCTGACAAGCTATCTCCTTCATGGACCCACGCACCTGAACAGTTTCTACGTTCGGGCTACTGACGACATGAAGCAGTTCTGGTCATTGCCCTATGTGCCGGGACCGTCTATGGCCGATATTCCTGTCTACGTTCTCACCAGTGGCAATACCTTTTCCGCCGCCGAGGAATTCACTTACAATCTGAAAAATCTCGAGCGTGCCACGATTGTCGGGGAGACCACCGGTGGCGGTGCTCATCCGATCGACCGCCACTGGTTCACCTTTCCCGAGTACGTTGTCACCATGTCGCTACCCTTCGGCCGGGCCGTCAATCCGATCACCGGCACCAACTGGGAAGGCACTGGTATTGAGCCGCACCTGGCTTGCAAGAGCGACCTGGCCCGGGACACTGCCTACCTGGATGCTCTGGAAACTCTGGAGAATGAGAGTGACGATCCCATGCGCAAACAAATGCTGGCCTGGGCTCGTACCGGTCTCGCAAACGAGTTGGAGCCCGTGAGTTTGAGCAAGGGTGAGCTCAAGAAATACGAGGGCGATTTCGGGCCGCGCCATATTTCCCGTGAGGGTGATGTCTTGTTCTATCAGCGGGACGGTCGCGAGAAAATGCGTCTGATCCCCATGGGTGATGATACCTTCAGGATCGCCAACTTGGACTTTTTCCGGATTCGCTTTGAACATGATGAGAAAGGGAAGATCATGCGGCTGGTGGGGACGTATGACAACGGCCGGGTTGATGGGAACGATCGAGACAAATAGGGGACCCTGAGTAGATTGAAGCCCCCCGGAATGCAAGATTCCGGGGGGCGGTTGACCGTCGTCAAACGGTGTTACTTGATCAAGGTCATTTTCTGCATCCATGACCGACCATCGGCTTGCAGACGATAGTGATAGGTTCCACTGGGAAGGGGATGGCCCTGATCATCCTTGCCATTCCAAACCCTTTCGTGGGGACCAGCGGCCAGAGGCCCGCTGTGCAGCTGGTTGACTCGGCGACCACTCAGATCGTGGATCGTCAAGGTGACCTCACCACTGTGAGCCAGGTTGAATTTGATGGTGGTCTGGGGGTTGAAGGGGTTGGGGTAATTACCCAACAGCCCGGTGGCTTGGGGCAGGTCGGATGACCAGACAACTTCCACCTCACCACTGCGGCCTTGTTCCTGGCCTGCGATGACCGGGGCGTAGCTGTACAACAGTGTTGTGCCGCCGGATACTGCCGGTTGGTCGGTGAAATTGACCTGTCCATTTTGAGTAGGCACCAGGGCAGTGTTCACTCTTTGTGGCGAACTGGTGGGGGTGCGTCGGTAGACGTTGAACCCATCGGCCGGTTGGCCTTGGTACTGCCAGCTCAAATTGATGCCGTTGCCTTGGACAAACACTTGCGGGCTCGGCAGATCCACGCCAACCGCCTCGCAAACTTCAGTGACTTCGGTTGTGCCCTGACTGCCGGTTTCGGCACTGGTGACCGTTGCCACGTTGATAACGAACATGTTGTCCAAATCATAGCCAACGATAACAGTGACTGTTACACAGCCTCCCGCATCGCCCGGATCCATATTACCGATATCCCAGGTAACCGAGTGAGCAACATTATCATAAACTCCGCCATTACTGGCAGCCACAAAATCAAACTCTTCCGGCAAAACATCCAGCAGAACCACTTCCGTCACCGGGATATCGTTCTGCAGGTTGTCATAGCAGATGGTGTAGTCGAATTCGTCATCAGGCATCACACAATGCCCATCCGGGAAACCATCGGTCTTGGTCAGGTTCAGCGGATTGATGGTCTCGGCAAATTCGACCGGAGCGAAGTCGGCACTCCAGGTGCCCCAACCCGAGTAGCACGATACGATCTTGTCGCTGCGCACTCGCCACATGCCGTTGCCTGGATTGGCGTTCACGCTTTGGCCGGCATTCAGCACGTGGTTTGCCATCCAGGTGTCTGTGGCTGCATCATAGATGTCCACGGAAGTATTGTCGTTATAGGCCAGCACCTCCAGGATTCCGCCGTCGAGGGATGGGCCGATGAAATTGGTGCCCACGCCTGAGCCGGTACGGTCTGGAATATAGGCACCATTGTGGTAGTTGGATGTGAAAATGGTCCAGGGCATGCAGCTGACGGCGCAGGTGTTGTCGGTGGTGATGGTAAAGTACTCACCGGATCCGTTGGGGAACGATTCCACATGAACCTCTCCGCTGTTCAGGACACCGTTCCAGAGGGGAACCAATGTGTCCGAATTGATGATCGAGACACTTGTATTGTCCACGTAGCAGATCACCGTCAAATCGGCTCCCCATAATCCGGTATCACTGACGTAGGTCTGGAATTTCGTGCCTGTCCACAAGCCATTATCCGCAGGCACGAAATAGCCCTGGTCGTAGGCAGTCAAAACCGAGACAGCCTGAGTGGCCTCAACGTGCAGCCAGGAGGCATCCAGAGTGGACATATTCCAGTGTTCGCCATCATTGAGCATGAAGTTGTCGATAACCACGCCGGTGTCGGTGTAGGACACGGTGACTTCGGTGTTGTCGTGATATCCAAATACCACAAATTCACAATGGTCAAAAAGTGTCGGCACCCATGTGAAAAAATCGGTTCCGGTGCCAAAGCCAGTGGAATCCATGGCAAAATACCCGCAAACGAAATTCGTGATGGGATCGCCTGACAGAACGGAAAATGTTTCGGATCCCACAGCCTTGAAAGTGCCTGAGATTCCGGTGACTTCGGCGTGGCCTCCGGCGTCGATGGCAGCACCGCCGTTATCCCAGATCAAGTTGTCGGCAGAGTCGTAGAGCTCGAACAGTGTGCCGTCGGTATAGCTGAAGAAGACGATATCAGCCACAGTGTAGACGAGCGAAACGTGTCCGCCTGGAATGTCCAGGGAAGAATTGGGCATTGTTTCCGGTAGATTGGAAACGGGTTCAGAGGTTCGGGGCCCGGATCCGGGCACCAAGGTTGCCAGGGCGGTGCCGGTGCCCAACAGCACCAGTGCCAAGAGTAGGAGAGTTGTTTGTATCGTTGGAATTTTCAAACTTCGTTTTGAATGTGACATGGAAATAGCCTCCCAATTAGATGCGTTGCACCAACGAATCGAACCCGACCGCGTGGTTGCTACCACCCGCTCGAGTCATTGATACCGCTTGCGCAGCTAACCTGTAAGAGACCAGGAATTTGGCCTCCCTCCATGGCCACCATAGCATATCCGAGTAAATTAGTGGGAAAAAGAATTTCGGGTGGTGTTTAAACGGCCTATCAAGAGCAATGAAGCGGACCCGCTGAGGAGCAATATCCAGCCGGAAACACCAAATCCGGCAGGGAGGAAGCCAAACACAACGGCTACTGCTGCGGTGATCAGAGCATAGGGTATCTGAGTGCGCACATGATCGTGAGGCGTCACCCCACAGGATATTGAAGAGACGATAGTGGTGTCGCTGAAGGGCGAGCAATGATCCCCGAAAACGGCTCCACTGAAAACCGCAGCCACGATGATGGTCAGGAAACCGTCGTCACCACCAAGAGCCGCGGCCGCAGGTACAACCAAGGGAAAAAGGATGCCCATGGTGCCCCAGCTGGTGCCGGTGGAGAATGAAATAATCGCTCCGGTCAAGAATACCAACGACGGCAGAAGTGCAAGCTGACCACTGCCGGTGGCCAGTTGGCTGATCAAGGCAGCCGTGCCCAATTCGCTGATCACACTGCCGAGAATCCAGGCGGCCAGCAGGATGAAGATGGGCGCCACCATGGTTTTTACACCGCGCAGGAAGGCCTGGGCTGCAGGTATCCACTTTCCTGAAGATTGTCTGGGGAACATGATCAAAGCGATGACGGTGGCGATCAGACTTGCGGCCACCAACACAGTGGGCCCCGCATCGGATCCAAATGCGGCAACAATTTTTTCCCGCCCCAGTGGGAGAATTGGTCGGGGACTACCCAAGGCCACAAATCCCAGAAAAAAAGCAGCCATCAGGGCGCCCAGTGGGAGCAAGGCAGAAATCACAGGACCATCTGGTTCTTGGGCAGTCTGCGACTCGATATTTTTCAAGCCACCTTTGGCTTCAGATACAAAACCAGCCATGGGCCCCGGGTGGAAGCGTCCCCTGATCGCCACGAAGAGCATCACCAAGGTGAACCAGCAATAAAAATTGTAGGGTAATGAATGCAGGAAAACCGCGTAAGGGTTGACCGAACGACCGGCCAGGGCGAAGGCGTCGCCGATCATCGAAAGTTGGAATGCTATCCAGGTGGAAATGAAAGCCAGGCAGGCCACGGCGGACGAAGTGGAGTCTACGATATAGGCCAGTTTGGCCCGGGCAACTCCATGCCGGTCCGCGAGATCCCGGCTCACCCGGCCGACCACCATGCTGTTGGCCAAGCCGTCAAAAAAACACAACAATCCGAGTCCGGCGGCGGCGGTTTCGAGTTGTCGTCCAGGGTCATGGCCAGTGCCGGTGGCTTTCTTCATCAATCGTGTAAAACCACCGCCAGCTTCGAGCACTGAAGCAAATCCACCCAGAATCAGGGTGAAAATGATGGCTCCAATTTTCCAGGGACTCTGCAGGCTGGGAGCCAGATGATCGGTTATCAGACTAACTCCGGCAATCAACGGATTTCCACCGGACAACAACATCGCACCGGCAAACCCACCAGCCAGCAAACCTGCCAAGGCGTTGCGGGTGGACACAATGATCATCACCGCCGCCAAAGGTGGCCAAAGCAATCGACTGTCCCAGGATGTGAACGCCAAACCAAGAGTTATTGCCGTCGCCAGCATCCAGATCAGGGTTTTTCGGTTCATTGACCTCCCTCCCGTTCCATCTTGGCGACCATGCGTCGGGCATAAAACACGGACACTGCAGCGGCAGACCAGTTGATGCAGAAAATCCCCCACCAAATCCCGTCCAACTCAAATCCCAGCACTCGTGTGGCCAACCAGAAAAATCCAATGGGCATGATCAGCTGCCGGTACACTCCGATCCAAAGGGCGAAGGCCGGTTTCTTTAATCCCTGCAAAATGGAGGTGTTCAGAAACAGAACCACGTAGGAAAATTCCAGGAAAGCGGCAATGCGCAGGTAGTGACTGCCGATTTCAATGACGGAGGCATCGGTCGTGAAAAGCCCCATCAAGAATTCACCGCCGAAGAAGAGCAGCAGTCCGCCCAGCCCGGTAATAAAAGCCCCGTAGCGCATGCTGACACGGACCAGTTCGCGCACCCTGTCGTAGCGTTTGGCCCCGCTGTTTTGGGAGGCGAGACTGAGAGCTGCCACATTCAATCCCAAAGCCGGCAACAAAACGATTTGTTCGATGCGGGTGGCGGCTCCGAAGGCAGCCACCACATTCTGTCCAAATTCACTCAAAAAGTAGGTGATCACGAATATGCCCAGAGCCACGCTCATCATGTTCATGCCGGCGGGTAAACCCTGGTTGAAAATGTCTTTTAAAACCCGTCGATCGGGTGTCCAACGAGCTCCTTCGCTGCGGTGAAGCAGGCCCGTGCGCCAGGCGCGTCGTCCCAGAAAAATGGCACCTCCGCCTTGGGCGATCACCGTGGCCAGGGCGATCCCTTTGACTCCCATGGCGGGCAACCCGAGCCAGCCATACATCAGGATGGGATCCAGGATGATGTTGGCGATGGAGGCGACGATCAGATAGTCGCGGAAGGAGTGTGTGTCGCCCTGTGAGTTCAAAATTCCGTTGAGCATGTAAAAGACAAAAACAAAACCACAGCCGGCTAAAATGACATAGATGTAGTCCAGGCAGAGTTGCAGGTAGGTGTTTTCAGCGCCGAGGAATCGATACATGTACGGAGATGAAAAATACCCGACGATGATGACCACCACCGTCACCATCAAACTCAATACAATACCCTGGGACGCTGTGAGGGCTGCTACCCGACGGTCATTGCTGCCAAGGGCGTTGCCCACCAGGGCAGTGGTCCCGGTGGAAAACCCATTTCCCATGGCCACGAGAATAAAAAAGACGGGAAAGGTAAGAGAGAGGGCAGCCAGGGCTTCAGTGGAGAAACGTCCGGCATACCAGGTGTCCACCACGTTGAACATGGTGTTGAAGAAAAATCCCACCGAAGCAGGGGTGGCCAGCTCGCGGATGAGGCCAGGCATGGGGGCAGTTACTAGTCGGTTCAAAGTGTGATGACCTTATCCGCGTTCCACTGGGCATCGACAATTTCCTTCATGCCTGCGGCCGTGCCCACTTGCAGATCATCAAAAAGATCGAAATGATTCAGGCAGGTGGTGCAGACAATCAAATTCACACCTTTGTCTTCCAGAGATTTCAACTCTTCCAGGACCGGCGATTTGCCCACTGTGAGGCGAACCCCTTCGGCGTAAAAACAAATGGCAGCCGGCAGTTTTTCGCCGAGGTCCAGCATGTTCAAGAAGGCCTTGGCGAGTTTGTGGGTCAACGATGCCTCAGCCTGGCCCATGCCGTTGTTGTTGAAAATAACGACCGTGTTGTTGCTCATCAGGCAACTCCCGGCCACAACCAACCAAAAAATCCGCCGGTCAGCAAGGCGTAAACCAAACCATCAAACATGGATTTCAAAGTGCCGCTCCAGCCCCTTTTATACCAGATACTATTCTGCAGCAAAGCCAGGCTGTAGCCGCAAAAAGCAACTGTTCCGGTCACGCGGGCCACAATCAGATATTCACTTCCTGGAGCAAGCGTCAGCCGCCCGACATATGCTGCGAAAACACCAACGACGAGGCTGTAAAGAAACCAGGAAGCCAGTTGCTGGCCCATGCCCGGAACGCTGTTGGGAAGAACCGTGAAGAAGCCATTGGGCCCGGCTTTGCATTTCTCCGCAAACTCCGGTGTGCCGTATTCCTTCATGCTGCCTGCATGGGGAAAATGATAATTTCCAGGAGGAATGTTGAAGCCCCGCAAAGCATCTCGAACGCCTTTTTCGTCTGGCAGGCCAATGAAATCGTTTTTGTGATATTGCAAACCCATGTGAATGATGGAGCTGACAACAAATACGGCGACGGCTGACAGCAGGATAGGTAGCCAAAGGGCAAACAAGGTGATCATGGCGAACTCCCGGAGAAAAACAACAAAGTGATTGCTGGAGCATATCCTAGCGGAAATCTGGATGATGCGCACCTCCATTGATTATTCTCCCCTGGGAGCAATATTGAAAATTGGCTTCAATTGGACAATTCATCTATCTTTAAACCCGCATCCATCCTGACAATTCAACCCTGGAAATAGCCATTTTGTCCCTTGGCAACCCTAACCTCCGGACCCACTGAAACCATGTCCCTGTTTTTTGCCACCTTGCCCGGTTTTTTTGTTCCTCTGGCTTACATAGGCCCCGGAGCCGGATTTGCTTTGGGTGGCAGTTTTCTCTTTGCCTTTGTGGGGATATTGCTGGCTGTGGTGGCGGTGTTGGCCTGGCCGGTGCGTGTTCTCTTGCGCTCTCTGCGGGGACGGGGAAAACGACGTGCCAACGCGGCCAAGCGTGTGGTGGTGTTGGGCCTCGATGGTTTTGATCCGGTCATTTGCCGGAAGATGATGGACGACGGTGAACTGCCTCATTTGTCCGCCTTGCGGGAGGAAGGCGGCTTTCGCCCGTTGTTGACTACTTATCCCGCCATGTCGCCGGTGGGTTGGTCCACTTTTGCCACCGGGGTGGATCCTTCGGGGCACAATATTTTCGATTTTTTGAGCCGCGATCTGGTAACCCATTTGCCCATCTTGTCGTCGACGAAATTGCACCACCGGCCTTCGCGTTCCATCGGACCCATTCCTTTACCCGGTGGTGG
>JAUUYW010000326.1 GCA_030590265.1 Candidatus Krumholzibacteriia bacterium | reverse complement strand
AGGTAAAGACCATCGTGATCACAATAATCACATGTGGGAGATCAACTTGGTTGATTTGTTTCTTCGTCACAGCAGTAAGAATCATACACGTGAGACGATTGCTTTTTCAAAGCGGAGGCAAGCAGCAGCTGAGCGGCTGGCTATATTTGTGGTTTACCGGAATTTCATGTTGGGTCGCCGTCAGAAGGATCGCAGGAGTCCAACTCCTGCCATGGAGCGTGGGTTATTGGAGGCCAAGTTGTCGTTGGACGATGTTCTTAGAGGGCGTATTTTTGTTGGCCATCATGAGTTGCCAGACAGTTGGAATAATTATTACTGGCGCACTGTGTCTACACGGGCAATGGAACGGGAAAGGAAGCACACCTTGAAATATGCAGTGTAGCATTTGGAATGGGGAATTTGAAGACCGTGGCAACAAAGACCTAGCAACATTCTCCACGGCACAACATTAGACTTTAAGCATTCTTATCCTATCTTTGGTGGTGATATCCTTCCCCCTTGGTGGGCCACGCGCCCTCCCGAAAGGACCGCATCATGTGCCTGGCCATTCCCGGCAAAATCGTGGAATTATTCGAAGAAAACGACCTGCCCATGGGCTTGATCGACTTCAGCGGGGCACGCAACAACGCCTGTCTGTCCTACACACCTGAGGCTGAAGTCGGGAATTATGTCATCGTGCATGCGGGGTTTGCCTTGCAGATTCTCAATGAAGAAGAAGCCATGGCCTCCTTGCGGGAACTGACCAGACTCTCGGCCTTTATGGAAGCCGATGCCTCAGCTGAACAAAGCGGTGAAAAATGAAATACCTTACTGAATTCCGAGACCCTGAATTGGCACGGGCCCTGATTGATAAAATCCATCGCACCGTCACCAAACCCTGGGTGATCATGGAAATCTGCGGCGGTCAAACCCATTCCATCATGCGCCACGGCATCGACCAACTGCTGCCCGAGAATATTACTTTGGTGCATGGTCCGGGCTGTCCTGTTTGCGTCACGCCCCTGGAAACCATTGACCGGGCCCTGGCTATTGCAGCCCGCGAAAAAGTAATATTCACATCCTTTGGCGACATGCTGCGCGTGCCCGGCAGTTCGGATGACTTGTTTCGGGTCAAAAGCCGTGGCGGCGATGTGCGCATGGTCTATTCTCCCCTTGAGGCCTTGAAAATTGCCCGAGAGAATCCTGATCATGAAGTGGTTTTTCTTGCGGTGGGTTTTGAAACAACCGCCCCTGGAAATGCCATGGCCCTGAAGCAGGCCGCAGCCGAAGGTTTGACAAATTTCAGTCAAATCGCCAGCCACGTTCTGGTTCCTCCTGCCATGGAGGCCATCCTTTCGGCACCCACTAATCTGGTGCAGGGATTCCTGGCCGCCGGTCATGTTTGCGCCATCATGGGTTGGGAGGAATACGAACCCCTGGCCAAAACCTATGGTGTTCCCATCGTGCCCACTGGTTTTGAGCCGGTGGACATTCTCGATGGCATCCTCAAAACCGTGGAGCTGTTGGAAGACGGGAGTCCCACCGTGGCCAACCAATACCTGCGGGCCGTGCGCAAGCAGGGCAACCCGGCAGCCAGAGCGGTGATCGATGAAGTGTATGAAGTGTGCGACCGAAAGTGGCGCGGCATCGGCATCATCCCCCAGAGTGGCCTGCGCATTCGAGATGAGTTGGCCGCTTATGATGCGGAGCGCAAATTCGAAGTGACGGGCATAGTTACTGAAGAACCTGCTCAATGCATCGCCGGTGAAATTTTGCAGGGCTTGAAAAAACCCAACGAATGCCCTGCTTTCGGCAAGGAATGCACTCCCATGAATCCCCTCGGAGCGACCATGGTGTCCAGCGAAGGGGCCTGCGCCGCTTATCACAAATACAGTCGGAAGGGGCTGCTGTGAGCCAGAAACCGGATTTCGACAACATGGCCTGCCCGCTTCCGCTGATGGATCACGATACTATTCAACTGGCCCATGGTGCCGGTGGTCGGTTGTCCGCTGACTTGATCGAAAAACTTATTTTACCGCGATTCAGCAGTGAAGAGCTGGATCGTCTGGAAGACCAGGCGGTGCTGGACCTACCGCCGGGGAAATTGGCCTTCTCCACCGATACCTTTGTGGTCAGCCCCATCTTTTTCCCTGGTGGTGATATTGGGGATTTGGCCATCAACGGAACAGTGAACGATGTGGCCATGAGCGGTGCCGAAGTTGTGGCTCTGAGTGTTGGTTTTGTTTTGGAGGAAGGTCTGCCCATGGCGGATTTTCACCGTATTTTGTGTAGCATGGAAAAGGCTGCCGCCAAGGCCGGTGTGCGGATTGTTACGGGTGATACCAAGGTGGTTGGGCATGGAGCCTGTGATAAGATTTTCATCAATACATCGGGTATTGGTGTGATTCCATCGCACCTTAACCTTGATAGCCGACTGATTTCACCGGGTGATAAAATATTACTTTCAGGAAGCCTGGCCGACCACGGCATGGCTGTGATGACAGCCCGGGAAGAGCTTAGTTTTCAAGCTCCCCTTATGAGTGACTCGGCTGCGCTCAATGGAATGATTCGGAAAATTCTGGAAGTCTGTCCCAACATCAAGACCATGCGTGACCCTACTCGCGGTGGAGTTGCAACGACCTTGAATGAATTTGCTGCTGGAAGTAATACGGGGATCAGACTGGAAGGTGATCGAGTTCCAGTCTTACCCGATGTTATGGGTGCTTGTGAGATATTGGGGATTGATCCCTTGTATGTGGCCAACGAAGGCAAGTTGATTGCGGTTGTGCCTGAGCAGGATGCCGATGCAGTTCTTCAGGTCATGCGTGAAGATGAATTGGGGAACGATGCGGTTATTCTGGGAGAAGTTGTTGCAGAACATCCCGGCATGGTCACTTTGCTGACCGCACTGGGCACCGAGCGAATCGTGGATATGCCTATTGGTGAGCAGCTACCGCGGATTTGTTGATAGGTTGCCTTTGCCCTCACACAATAAAAAGAACCCGACCATCTCAAGACAGGGCGGGTTCTTTTTTTTCCAACACCTGAGGCGCCAAATTCCTGGAGCCGAATTTTCTTCCTAAAACTGAAAGCCAAGATCGGTGCGGAAAAGATTCCTGCTGTCCACTCCATCGAGCCCAAGCCAACTTTGCTCATAAGCCACACGGATAAAGAATTGCGGCGTGAGTTCAAATCGTCCGCCAAGGCCAAGGTTGCCCGTGGTGGTGTTTGTGCCGTAGGTAGTGGGATAAGAGCCGCAAACATAACCCCACCAATAATCCCACCAGCAACCGGATCCATAACCTGCGAAGATGTTGGTATCGATCATTGTCCAACCGAAAGATCCGCTGATAAAGGGAGTGAATCGGCCACTCAAAATGTTGTAATTTCCCGACAAGGACCAGGTGGAAGTATCCAGCTTGCTGCTGTATCTCACCGTTTCAGGAGGTTCTTCGTTGTCAATTGTAACGGCAGTATAGTTGATGGAGTGCCAACTGAAATCCATACCCAGATTGAAGTGCGGGTTGAAATTGTAGGAAAAGCCAAATCCCCAGCCGAGGTTGTCCTGGAGGGAAACAGAGGAGCCATTGTCATTCTGCTTGTCCTGGGAACCCAGGTAACGTGTTTGCAGAGTGAACTCCCAGTTGTCTGAACGGGAGGGTTGTTGCCCTCGGGTGAGTTGAGCCTGGGCGGTTGTAGCCAGGCTGGCCATCAGAATCACCATGAAGATTGTTCGGCGGATCATGTTGGTTTCCTTTCAATCATTGACCTTGAGACATGCCCTTTTTTATATGTTTCCATATTTGAAGCATGAAAACAAGGCCAAAAAATATCTACTGTATCTGTATGATATTTAGACAAAAAAAGCGGCAATATGAAGTATTTTTATCTTATCCACTTTTTTATGCTACACTGAATTTGGTTCTCCACTTGTGGATGGAGATGGTGATTCCTATCAACAGCGGTTAGGAGTTTCTCATGAATACCTTCAACCGACCGACTCGCAAAATTCTCCCCGTCTTAATGTGTTTTGCCTTACTTGCCCTGCTGGTCCCTGGGGCCATCTCTGCGACTATTACTATCACCCTGGACAATGTCACAACCGAGACTTGTAACACCGAATGGACCGAGTCTGGATGCCAAATGTGGTTCTCGGAAACAACGTCTGAGGATCTCACATTTCCCTACTGCCTTGTGAACCCGAGCGCTTCCATTGTGGGACAGACCGGTGTATACATCTGGCCCGCTCGCCTGGTGGTGAATCTGAGCAATATGACCGGGGTGCAGACCATCGAAGTCGACGTT
>JAUUYW010000512.1 GCA_030590265.1 Candidatus Krumholzibacteriia bacterium | reverse complement strand
TTGGTGTTCGGAAAAAAGGAACTCCAGGCAAACCAATAAGCCTCACGCACAATAACTTCTTCGCCGTTTTCTTCCCGTATTGCCCTCACTCCACCATCGTCGTCCCTCGAAATGACAAGCTTGATGCCTCCCAATTCCTGAGAAAGGGGACCACCTGTTTTCAGGGCTTCATCAGCCACCGCCAGGGCCTGGGGCCCCAGTGTGATGCCATGCACCAGCGACTTGCCGGGAAGCCGTTCTTCCAGCCAGAAGGTCCGGAACAAACCGGTGCGCTCCGGGTCGTCAAAATACTTCTGATATTGGGAAGACTGGATTTCCTCGGATTTTTTTAAGACCCTGGATTTAGGATGCGAATCCATCCACTGAGAATAGCTGGATTGCACCGAAGGGATCTGCTCCAGAACCTCACCCTCGAGTTCACCCTCCAGACAAACACCGGTGATGTGACTCCACAGGGAATTGGTCTCCTTGTCCTGCATCACCAGGCTGTTGCGCCAAAGTTTTCCCGAGACGATGAAAGTGAGTGTTCTGTCTTTAATTTTGCGGATGTGCACGACACCCGTATGGCAGAGAGGTCACCAGGTGGCCGCGATGGGCGCTCCTGCCAGGATATCGTTCACAATTTCATGATGGTCCAGTTGCCAGGTGGACCAGCACACTGCGTCATCGCCCTCGACAACGCCCATCACCGGTTCATGAGGCAGCATTTGGGCCGCCGCGTCTTCGCCGGTTACATACTCGGGATCGGTGATGGCGGGAATTCCATCCGGTGGCAGCAAGGTGTACATGTCATCGCCCTGAAACGTGCCATGGACCTCGGGCTGCGGTCGTTCTGCATAAACACTCCCGGCCATCAGCAACAGGCAGGTGGTGAGAATAATTTTCTTATTTGGAATTCGCAGCATGGCTTCCTTCCATGGTTAATCTTTTGGTTTCGCAGGCTTGCGCTTCTTGCTCTTTGCTGCCGCACTTTTTGGCTTCTTGCTCTTGGCGCTTTTAGGCTTCCTGGAAGGACGGGCTTTTGTCTTCGTCGGTTTCTTTTCCCGGCTGGGGCTTGAGGCGGAATCTGATGAAGCCTGTGCCCCTGGAGCCTCGCCTCTGTTCCGGGAGATGTGCATCTGCTTTTTACCCACATAAACGGTGCGCAGATGATCCAGCATCTCCTTGGGCAGATCGCCCGGCATTTCAATGGTGGAGTGATCCTGGTGAATACGAATCTGCCCGATAAAGCGGGTTTGCACACCGGTTTCATTGGCTACCGCACCCAGAATATTACGCACCTCGATCCCGTCGGCGGACCCCACTTCAATCCGGTACAGGGCCAGGTTCTTGATGGGCCTTCTGCCCTGGCCCTGCCCTTGAGCACGCCCACCATCACGCTCCCGGCCGCGCCTCGGTGGCCGTGGTTCGTCCCAGCGTGAATTGGATAAATCCCGGCTTTGCACTGCCTGCAATGGTCTGTCTTTTTGCGACATGCACAAGAGCCCGGCCGCCAGCTGAAGAATATCAATGTCCATTTCTTCCATGAGCTCAAAACTCAAATCCTGAAAGAACTGCATTTCTTCTTTTTCCATGAGAGCAACCAGGCCATCGCGAAATTTTTCGATTCGTTTGTGGGTTACTGCGTCGTGACTGGGCATCTCCATGCGGGTGATGGGTTTGCGAGTCACTCTTTCGATGGAGCTGAGCAGGCGCCGCTCTCGCGGGTTGGCAAACAGAATGGCTTTGCCGTAACGACCCACCCGGCCCGTTCGGCCGATGCGGTGAATGTAGGTCTCCGAATCACCGGGAATATCGTAGTTGATCACCAGTGAGATTCGCTCCACATCCAGGCCGCGAGCAGCCACATCGGTGGCCACCACAATATCAATGTTTCCGGTTTTCAAACGTTTGATGGTGCGCTCGCGGGCGGTTTGGTTCATGTCGCCGTTGAGCGCGGAAACATCGAATCCACGGGCGTTCAGTTTCTCGGCCAACTCCGTGGTGGCCAGCCTTGTTCGGGCAAAAATCAAAATTCCATCGTAGGATTCCGTTTCCAGAATTCTGGCCAACGCCTCGAATTTGGCCTGGTTCGGAACCACCAGATAAACCTGTTCAATGTTATCGGCGGTTTTGGTTTTAGCCTCGATGCGAACTTCAACCGGATCGTTCAGGTACTTCTTGGAGATGCGCGTGATCTGCGGCGGCATGGTGGCGGAGAACAGCGCCATCTGTCGGTTTTCCGGCGCTTTGGACATGATCGTTTCCACATCTTCCACAAAGCCCATGCGCAGCATTTCATCAGCCTCATCCAGAACGAGGGTAT
>JAUUYW010000057.1 GCA_030590265.1 Candidatus Krumholzibacteriia bacterium | reverse complement strand
GCTAAGGTTGAGCATGAAGCGACAACTACCCGTATCGGGGATGATCAGATTTTCCTGTGCAATCAGCGTGGGATAAGCACCGAGGATGCGGTTTCAATGATCGTCTACGGTTTCTGCCGGGAAGTTTTCCGGGAGTTGCCCATGGAGTTCGCCGTGGAGGCGCAGGCTCTTTTGAGTGTCAGTCTGGAAGGCAGTGTCGGTTGATTGAACCGGCCTGACCCAACTATCGAAATACCAAGGAGATAGAAAGCAAATGCTGCAGATCAGGAATTTGAAAGCAACCGTCGACGGCAAGGAAATCCTCAAGGGTATTGACCTGGATATTCCCACCGGTGAAGTGCACGCCATCATGGGACCCAATGGTTCGGGCAAGAGCACCCTTGCGCAGGTTTTGGCGGGCAATGAGAATTACGAAGTGACCAGTGGGACCATCACCTATATGGGGCAAAGCCTCTTGGACATGAGTGTTGAAGAACGTGCCCTCAATGGCATCTTTCTGGCCTTTCAATATCCCGTGGAGATTCCCGGCATCAGCAACGAGGAATTTTTGCGGGCTGCGGTGAACGCCGGTCGCAAACATCGGGGTGAAGCCGAGTTGGATGCCTTCGATTTCTCGTCGGTGGCCCGCAACAAAATGAAAGTCATGGAGATGAAAAGTGATCTTCTGGGTCGCTCTTTGAACGTGGGCTTTTCCGGTGGTGAAAAAAAGCGCAACGAGTGTTTTCAAATGGCCATGCTGGAACCAAAACTGAGCATCCTGGATGAAACCGATTCCGGATTGGATATCGATGCTCTGCGAGTGGTCAGCAAAGGCGTGAACAGCCTTCGCGATCCTGAGCGCAGCTTCCTGGTCATCACTCACTACCAGCGTCTGTTGGAATACATTGTACCGGATAAGGTGCATGTGCTGGCCGAAGGCCGCATCGTCAAATCCGGAGGCAAGGATCTGGCCCTGGAGTTGGAAGAAAAAGGGTACGCATGGGTCGGTGGGGAGGCCTCATCGTGATGACAAAGGGAAGTGGAAACCTTTCGTCCCTGGTGGCTTCGGGAGAAGCCAGGGTGCAAGCTCGCAGCCATGAAAATGCGGCCACCAACGCACTGCGCCAAAAGGCGTTGGATGCCTTTTTGAACTATGGTTTCAAGCTTCGTGGTCGTGAAGACTGGAAGTACAGCGACGTCAAGTTGTTCGATGACGGCCGGTTCGTGCCATTGATTGCACAGGATAATCAGTCATCGCAAAACCAAGCTGGGGAAATCGATTTTCCAGATTTTCCTGATGTTGGCCAATACAGTTTGGTTTTTATCAACGGTGTTTTTTCCGCCCAACACTCCAAAATTGACGAGTTGCCGGAAGGCGTGAAACTCGGTCCCATGGCTGGGGCAACTTCCATTGAACTGGGAAAGTTGGCGTCTTTTGAAGAGTCGCCCTTTGTAGCCTTGAACACAGCCTTCTGGAATGATGGCCTGTTGCTCGAGCTGGCCCCGGAAGTGACTCTTGATCAGCCCATTAATCTCCACTTTCTGACCGACAAAAACGCGGCTGGAAAATTTGTCACAGCGCGAAATCTGATTCACGCCGGTCGTGGCAGCAAAGCCACCATCATTGAACATTTCAGCGGACAGGTGGGCGATGAATATCTGCACGCCCCGGTGACCGAGGTTTTCTGCGCCGCCGAGTCGGACATCATCCATTTGAAGATCATCAATGAAGAGGCCGGTGCCTTGCATCTGGGCAGCACCCATGTGCGGCAAGCCGAAGGCAGTCGTTACGCCAGCCGGGAGTTTGCCATGAGCGGCACCCTGGTGCGGCGGGAGTTGCACCTGGACCTCGAGGGCAGCTCCGCCCAATGTGATTTGACAGCCTTGAGCATGGCCGGCGGCAACGAAAGCCGGGACATGCGAACCAGGGTGGCTCATCTGGTTTCCGGTTGCGAGACCCATGAACTTTACAAGGGTTTGTTCGACGATCATGCCAAAGGGATTTTTGACGGCAAAATTCTCGTGGCGCGTGATGCTCAGCAAACCAACGCTCATCAAAGCAATCGCAACCTGCTTTTGAGTGATGATGCCGTCAGCAACAGCATCCCCCGCCTGGAAATATACGCCGATGACGTCAAATGCAGCCATGGTTCAACCACTGGCCAGTTGGACGATAATCAGGTTTTCTTTCTGCGCTCCCGTGGCTTCGATGCCCTGACCGCACGGGTGATGCTGGCCAAGGCTTTTGCCAACGAAATCCTCGAGGGAGTCAGCGATACTGGCCTGCGCACCCAGCTGGATGCCGGAATCACGGCTCGGCTGGCCCACAGCCTGAAAGGGAAATAGACTATGAGTGGTGTTGTCTCCGATAGCCTTCTCACTCGTTTGCGCACGGGCAATCTGCGCGCGGATTTTCCCATTTTTCAAACTGATGGCCAGGACAATGGTCTGGTCTATCTGGACAGCGGCGCCAGTGCCCAGAAACCTCAGGTAGTTTTGGATGCGGTGAATAATCTGTATGCCAATTCCTACGCCAATATCCATCGTGGTGTTTACAAACTGAGTGAAGACGCCACCAAATTGTACGAAGGCGCCCGTGAGACTGTGCGGAGTTTCCTGAATGCCCGCCACCGCAAGGAAATCATCTTTGTGCGCGGCACCACTGAGGCCATTAACCTTCTTGCCAATACTATTGGGCGGGATCGTCTAGGTAAGGGTGACGAGGTGCTGATCACGCACATGGAGCACCACTCGAACATCGTGCCCTGGCAATTGCTATGTCAGAGCAGCGGCGCAATTCTCAAGGTCGTGCCGATCAATGAGGCGGGCGAGCTGGATATGGACGCTTTTGCCGAAATGATTGGACCCAAAACGAAAATGGTATCCGTGGCCCATGTGTCCAATGCCCTGGGCACCATCAATCCCGTGAAAGAGATTGTTGCTTTGGCCCATGAGAAGGGAATCCCCGTCATCTTGGATGGAGCCCAGGCCGTGCCCCATATGCCGGTGGATGTGCAGGATCTGGATTGCGATTTTTATGTCTTTTCCGGACACAAGCTTTATGGGCCTACCGGCATTGGCGTTTTGTACGGCAAGGCTGAGTTGCTGGAGCACATGCCTCCCTACGAGGGTGGGGGCGACATGATCGAGTCGGTGACTTTCGAAAAAACCACTTACGCACCACTGCCGGCCCGGTTTGAAGCAGGAACGCCAAATATTGCCGGTGCCGTGGGCCTGGGTGCCGCAATCGACTATGTGTTGAGCATCGGATTCGAGACGATTGAGGCCCACTCGGCAGAGCTTCACCGTTATGGCAATGATCTTCTGGCGGGAATCCCCGGCTTGCGCCAAATTGGCACGGCAAAAAACAAGGCCACTTTGTTCAGCTTCGTCCTCGAAGGAATTCATCCCCATGATGTGGGCACTTTCCTGGCCGAAGAAAATGTGGCGCTGCGCACGGGCCACCACTGCGCCCAACCGGTGATGGAACGATTCCAGGTGCCGGCCACGACTCGAGCTTCGTTGGGCATTTACAATACCAAAGCCGATCTGGACGCCCTGGTGGTGGCCATCGGCAAACTCAGAAAGTTCTTTGGCAAATGAGCGACCTGCGAGACCTTTACCAGAGCCTGATCCTGGACCACGGACAAAATCCCCGCAACAAGCGGACCATGGAGTGTCATGATGGTGGCCAGTGCCGCTGCACTGAAGGCTACAATCCTCTGTGTGGCGACAAACTGACCCTCTTTGTGAAGGCCGAAGACGGAGTGCTGGAAGACCTGAGTTTTGAAGGTCACGGTTGCGCGATTTTCACTGCCTCGTCGAGCATGCTGACGGAAGTTTTGAAGGGGCGGAGTATTGAAGAGATCCGCGAAATCCAAAACAAGTATTTGCAGATGCTGACCGACGAAGAGGTGGAACCCGATCCTGAAGGACTTGGTAAATTGGCGGTCTTTGGTGGTGTGAAGGAATTCCCGGCTCGTGTGAAATGCGCGACTCTGCCCTGGCGCGCGCTGGAAGCTATTTTGCAGGCTGTGGATGAAGACAAAGTCGAACCAAAGGATCCTGCAGCTACCGAATGATGAACCAACTGGACTCCACTAACCTATTTAGAACAAGTTAATTACCCCTGTCCGTGCCGAACAATTTCCCCTTTGAACATCTCGATCACCTTGTAGTGGTATGCGTCCACTTCGTCGTCGTAGTCCATGACCTGGATGGCTTCTTCTTCATCCCAGCTCATTCTTCACCTATCCAACTCATTTTCGTGTAGGATGGCCCAATCAATCATTTCCTGTGGTTATCTTGGGAGGTCAATTATGTCCTTGCGATCATTTCTCCTCGTTGTAATCATCATACTCATCTCGGTGCCGGCACAGGCAACTCGGATCGACGTGCAAAATGGTGAGCTCATTCCAGCCCCTCTTGCCAACGGCCCCGAAATTGAACCCCCGATACCCCAGCAACGTGATGGTGACCTTGAGTTCATAGCCCACCTCGCCGAAGGCACCTCCAAGAGCGTCCGTGCGTTGCCAAACAACGTTGTTGTCTGGCAAAACGGCGCCTGGCTCATGACTCATGATGTTTCCAATCCCGGTTCGCCGGTGGAGATCAGCCGCTACCTTTTACCAGCGCAGCCATCGGATATGCAAGTCATCGGCAATACCCTTTATGTAGCACTTCGCAAATCAGCAGGCTTGTTGATCCTCAACTACACTGATCCGACAAACCCCGTGCAGATCGGTTCACTTCCCGGCTTCGACTTGCTTTCGGTGGCTGTGTCCGGTAACCGGGCCTACTGTGGGCGCGGCACGGCAGGTGTTCTGGTCATCGACCTGACCGATCCGACGGCACCAGAGGACATTACCCTCTTCGACACTCCCGGTTCGGCCAACGGCACTAGCATTGACGGCACCATCCTCTATGTTGCCATGGGTACAAGTGGTCTCGGCGTCTATGACGTGACCAACCCCTTGTCACCGATCAATCTCGGCAGCGCCGCGACCAGTGGCTTTTGCACTTACGTGCAGGAACGCGATGGTTTGGCCTTTGCTTGTGACGGAGATGGATTGCGAATTTTCGATGTTGGCAATCCTTCCGCGCCCACTTTGCTGGGCTCCTACAGCGCTGGCAATACATGTTACGAGATGTGCTTCACCAGCAACAACGACGTTGTTTATCTTGCTGGCCTGCCTGGAATGTATGCCTTGTTGATCAGCAATCCAGCCAGTCCCATTGCTTTGAACGTCAGCTCTGCCGACAGGGGTTACAGCTGTGCTGCAGGTGATGGGGTGGCGCTGATGGCCTCCCGTTACGCTGGACTGTATGTGATGGACAACAACTTCACGCTCATGGCTAATCTGGCAAATGCCGGCTTTTCCATGAAGCTGCACATTGACGGCTCCCTGCTCTATGTGGCTGACTTGTCCGGTGGAGTTCGCGTCTACGACCTGACCGTCCCTGAAGCACCTGTTTTCCTGGCGAAGGTCGAGACCGATCCCAATTGTCAGGACCTTGAGGTCGTCGGCAACACTCTTTATGCCGTCAACAGCAACAACTCGGGGGCAGGACTGACCCTCACCGACATGACTGTCCCTGCAACTCCGGTCCCGTTGTCGGTCTTCAACACCACCAACGGCACCATGGGACTTGGGTTGGCCGGTGACCTGTGCGTGCTGGCCAATGGGTTCGGTGGGCTGCGCACCGTGGATGTTTCGGACCCTCTGGCACCAGCCCTTTTGGGGGATCTGCCCTTTGGCGCCAACGCTACCGATGTGATGCCCGTGGGCAACGTTGCTTTTGCCGTTTCCTTCGGCGGGGGTATGCTTTCCGTGGATATTACCGATCCGACAACCATGTCCATCCTCAACCAGCAGACTTGGGGTTTCCTCAATGCCCTGGACTTGACCGGTGACTTGGCTTGGGTGGCTGACGGTTCACTCGGCCTGCGGGTGGTGGACATTTCCGATCCCAACAACCTGGTCTCCCTGGCAACCCAGGCTGTAGGCGGTCAACCCCGGGACGTGGTGCGATCCCAAATGAGTTCCTATGTTTTTCTGGCTGATGATTTTTATGGCCTGCGGCAGATGGATGTAAGCGACCCGACAGCTCCCTTCCTGTTGGGAAGTTATCCCTCGGCTGATCGCGGAATGGGGGTGGACACGAAAGTCGACCTGGTGGTCCTGGCTGCTGGCGAGACAGGCGTGTACATCTACCGCAATCCGGTGGTGGTGGCTGTTGAGGATGAAGCTGAAATGGACTACGGGGTTCCAGCTCCCTTGGAGTCTTTGCTTAAAGTGGCGCCCAATCCATTCAACCCTCGCCTCGAAATATCTTACTCACAACCTGGTCCAGGATCAGTGAGGATCGACATTTTCGACGCCCGAGGCCGGTATGTGCGTACTCTTTTGAACCGCCACGAACCCGCCGGAACTGGGACGGTTGTCTGGTCGGGTGATGACACCTCAGGTCGCGCCGTGGCCAGCGGGGTCTATTATATTCGCCTTGTCACCGAAGAAAGAGTGACTGGTAAAAATGTGACTCTGGTTCGCTGACAGTTGTGGCGCACACAAGGCTCGGGCTTTGGTGGCCCGGGCCTTGGATGGAAAGACGCCATTGAAATGACCTGTGGCAATTGTGGGCCCGAAATTTATATGAAAAGTGCTATATAGGCTTGAATTACAAGGTTAGTGGGTTTGAAGGCTGATTTTTCATTGAATGTATGGTTTCAATGGGGTAGAATAATGTCACTATTCGGTTAAAAGATGGCATAACTAATCATTTTGGAAGTTCAGGGGGGATTCAGTGAACATTCCAGCCGATATCATCATTCCAGCAAGTGCCCAGGCCAAAGCAAAAAAGGCCTTGATCAGCTTGACCATTGGGATCCTTATCGGTTCCATCTTTGCCACAGGGTCTTTAGCCGGCGGGCTCCGCTCCAGCAACGTAACCCAGATGTTGGCAGACTTGGAGCGCCCCTATATTTACGCCCTCTCTAACAATCCCGCCGGGCCTGATTCACTTTTGATCATCGAGGTGGAAAGCGAAGCGATCATCGCCCGACTTCCGGTGACCAGCAATCCCACCGACCTCGATATCAGCTACTACGAAGCTCGACTTTTTGTCATCGGTTTCGACGACAACGAAATTGATGTCTTCGATTTGACTACCCTGACTTACCTTCACACTCTGGAATTTCCTCAGCCGACTAACTGGGGCTCGAACCTTCACTACAACCTAGTCACCGGCAGGCTAGGTCGGTTGTACTACACCGATGCCGCCTGGTCGCCGAAAGTCCATGTCCTAAACACTTCCACGGGTGCTCATCTGGGGAGCTTTTCTTTCGATGGGATTGGGGATGTGGCTATCTCTCCGGATAAGAATCGCCTTTACACCTGGCGGCAATATGGTTGGAGCGCTGGCAGTTCATCCTCGTGGCTCAACAAAATCAACTGCAGTAGTGACAATCTCACCCTTCTCCAATTCTCCAACACCGCGATGGACCGCGATCCCTTGGACACTCCACTTCTGGTTTCCGGAAATGGTTACCGACTAGCTTGTAAGGAGTTCACCTTCACCAGCGAAGACATTAACCAATTCGAGAGCCAGTTTCCGGATGACATCTACGCAATGACCCTGGACGGCTCGGTGGTGTTCACTTCCAGTCAGGCTTTTGACACTGAAATCGGGGGCGCGATCTACGATTTTCCCTTCACCACCAAAGTTCAAGCCGTGTCCGGCAACCAGGAAAAGCTCTTCCTTTTCAATGCCTCTAACAGTAGCCTGTCGGTGGTTCCTATGGAAGAGGTCGGCATGATCCCCGTGCCCGACGGCAATCCATTTCCGGCGGACCAAGCCACAGTCCTTTCCCCACTGGAAATCCTGTCCTGGGGTATCGTCCCTTCTGCCATCAGCTACCAGGTTTTCGTCGGTACCGACTCCATGGCCGTTGTCGAGGCTGACCTTTCCTCACCGGAATACCTGGGCCAGGTTGAGACAAATTTCATAGATCTGGACCAGTCTTTTGTGCTGGGGGAAACCTACTTCTGGCGGGTCGACAAGGTGGGGTACTCCCAGACCACACCGGGGCAGGTATGGTCATTCACCATAGCAACGGTCACTATCACTCCCAACACCCTGGATCTAACCTGCGTCACTGGAATGGCTCCTTTTCAGGTGGAACTGGACCTGATGGGTGAGGATCCCCTCGATGGCTGGACCGTTTCCGAGGACATTCCCTGGTTAGAGGTTGACAGCGGGGCCGGAAGCCCACTTCCGGCCACCCTTGTGGTCACTGTGAATCCGGCCAACCTGGAGCCGGGCCTCTATGGAGGTTTGCTGCATTTTATTTGGGGTGAGGGTGCTTTTGACTTACCGGTTGAAATGGATTTGACAGCGGTCACCCCCCGGAAAATGCTGGCCGACCTGGAGCGGCCCTACATTTATGCCATCGATACTGGAGGAGGGGGTTTCAACGATGCACGTTTGCATTTCCTAAGCACCGAAAGTGGACTGATCGTTAAGAGCATCCCCATCGGATCCAACCCAACCGACCTGGCGATCAACTACGGAGAGGGCAAGCTCTACGTCTCCAATTGGTTGCGGCAGAACACCCACGTTGTCGATCTGGAGTCCCAGGAAGAACTGGCACCCCTTGTCATGGGAAACGATGTCTTCAAGCTCAACGCCGGCCGTCCCGGCCGAATCTACTACGAGGAAGAGGGCCAGTGGATCTCCATTCACATCATCAACACTCAGAACGGACAGGATCTGGGCAGCTGGCAGGTCCGCGAGGGCGACGGTGAGATTGATCCCACCGGTAACTGGTACTACCACTGTGACAACAATAGCACCGAGGCTACCATCCAGAAATTCGACATTTCCACCGACAATCCGGTGGAAGTGGCTGAAAGCCTGGTGCACAGTTTTGGGTCGGGGAACCTGGTCATGAGTCCAGACGGGTCACGTTTATTCTGGCAGGGCGGCTACATTTACGATGCCGAATTGAATGAACTGGGCAACCTGAACAGTGAGATCTACACCACCACTCTGCACGGTGACTTGGCCTTTGCCTCCGATGAGGTTTTCAACACCCACACCGGCGATGTCATCTACAGCTTGCCGGTCAGCAGTACGGTTATGGCCGTGGCCGGTGACCAGGAGAGTTACTTCTATTACGACGAAATGGCCGGCCGGATCGAATTGATACCCATGACCGACATTGCTGATATCCCGGGTCCCGGACTCAACCCCAGTCCCGCCGATCGTTCGAATATCATCCTGCCCATGGATACCCTGGCTTGGGATCTCGATCCAATTGCTATGAGCTATCAGGTGTATTTCGGCACCGATTCCACCGCAGTGGCCACCGCTGACCTCAACGCGCCCGAATTTTTTGGCCAGGTGACAGGAAACTCTATTGAATTGGATGTCAATCTGCAGTTCGAGGAAACCTATTACTGGCGTCTGGATACTGTGGGTTTCTCCGAAACAATCACCGGCTCGGTGTGGTCCTTCACCGTGGTTCCGGTGATTATCGATCCCAAGGCTCTGGACCTCACTGTATTTGTGGGCAATAACACCGCCCAAGCACAACTGCGCCTGGAAATCAATGGCCCTTTCGACGCTTTGACTTTCAAGGAAAACATCCCATGGCTCAGCATCGATGAGGTTATTCACCCTACAACACCAGATGTCCTTTTCCTGACTCTCGATGTTGCAGGGTTGGCCGCGGGTCATTACACGGGTGTAATCCATTTCACCTGGGACACCTACTTGTTTGATGTTCCCATTGAAATGGAGTTATTGGACATGGTGTTGACCAAGCTGCTCACCGACCAGGAGCGGCCCTGGATATACGGACTGCACCCTGGTTCTGGCCAATCGGAAGATGCCTTCCTACTCTTCATCAACACTGAAACGGACAATATTGACAAGGTCATCCCCATTGGATCCAATCCGACCGACCTGACCATCAACTATGGTGAAGGCAAACTCTACGTCTCCAACTGGATGCGGCAGAACACACGGATTGTCGACCTGGCTACCCAGGAAGAGCTGGCATCCATGCCTTTGGGCAGCGATGTTTTCAAGCTCAACGCCGGCCGACCCGGCCGACTCTACTATGAAGAAGAGGACCAGTGGATCTTCATTCACATCATCAACACTTACACTGGACAGGACCTGGGCACCTGGCACGTCCGCGAGGGCGATGGTGAGGTTGATCCCACCGGGAATTGGTACTACCACTGTGACAACAACAGCTCCGGGGCTACCATCCAGAAGTATGACATCTCCACTGATAATCCGGTGGAAGTGGCTGAAAGCCAAGTGCACGGTTATGGGTCGCGGAACCTGGTCATGAGTCCGGACGGCTCGCGTTTGTTTTGGAAGGGCGGCTACATTTACGATGCCGACCTGAATGAACTGGGCAACCTGAACAGCGAGATTTACGCCACTACTCTGCACGGTGATCTGGCCATGTCATCAAGCTCGGTCTTCAACACCCATACCGGCGATGTGATCTACAACTTACCGAGCAGCAGCTCGGTCATGGCTGTTTCCGGCGATCAGGAGAAGCTCTTCATCTTTGCCGGGGGAGGGCTGGATGTTATTGCCATGGATGAGATTGCCGACATCCCCGGACCTGGCCTGAACCCAATCCCCACTGACCGGTCGACCGTTTTGTTGCCGGTGGATGCCCTCTCCTGGGACATTGACCCGGTGGCAATGAATTACCGGGTATTCTTCGGTGCCGATAGCACCGCAGTGGCCGCTGCCGACCTGGAGTCGCCCTTGTTTCTGGGGGAGATCAGCGAAAACGAAATGGACCTGGAGTTACCTCTGGAACTGGGAGCTACCTACTATTGGCGTCTTGATCTGGTGGGCTTCACCGGGATCATCCCGGGGCCTGTGTGGTCCTTTACGATCTTTCCCCACTCGGTTGACCCCTCGGTGCTTGATCTGACCATGGTCACGGGATTGGCCAGCTTCACGGAAAACCTGGAGATGGCAGCCGAGTCGATGCCTGATGCCGCTGACTGGACCATCAGTGAAAATGCTTCCTGGATTGAGTTGGACATCACCTCGGGTGGCGGCCCTGCCACGGTTGTGGCGACCTTCCTGCTTGACGGGCTGGATCCTGGTGTTCACGAAGCTGAAATCGAGTTGGTTTCCGGCGACTACGAAGTCATGTTGCCAGTGAAACTGGAGCTCTTTCTGATGGAAATCTCAAAGTTGCAGGCTGATATGGAACGGCCCTGGATCTACGGTCTGCACCGTGGCAGCGGCAGTTTTGATGATGCCTTTTTGCTTTTCATCAACACCGAAACTGAGACGGTCGAAAAGGTTATCCCCATCGGATCTAACCCCACCGACCTAACCATCAATTACGTTGAGGGAAAACTTTACGTCTCCAACTGGTTGCGGCAGAACACTCGCGTGGTCGATCTGGAGTCCCAGGAAGAACTGGCGCCACTTGAAATAGGAAACGATGTCTTCAAGCTCAACGCCGGCCGACTTGACCGACTCTACTACGAAGAACAAGACCAGTGGGTCTACATTCACATCATCAACACACAGAACGGGCAGGACCTGGGCACCTGGCATGTCCGCGAGGGTGACGGGGAGATTGATCCCTCCGGGAATTGGTACTACCACTGTGACAACAACAGCTCCGGGGCTACCATCCAGAAGTATGACATCTCCACGGATAATCCGGTGCAGGTGGCGGAAAGCCTGGTGCACGGTTATGGCTCGCGGAATCTGGTCATGAGTCCGGACGGGTCGCGTTTATTCTGGAAGGGGGGCTACATTTATGACGCCGATCTGAATGAGCTGGGCGATCTGAACAACGAGATTTACGCCACAACCCTGCATGGTGATCTGGCTTTCTCCTCGTCCCAGGTTTTCAACGTCCACACGGGAAATGAGATATACAACTTACCCATTGAAACCTCACTGATAGCTGTATCCGGGGACCAAAGTAAGGTTTTCCTGTTCAATGAAAGTCTGGGGAATCTGCAGGTCGTCTCCATGAGTGACATTGCCGACATCCCGGCGCCCGGTCTGAACCCAATTCCTGCGGACCGGTCCACAATGCTAAGTCCGGTTGATTTACTTTCCTGGGAAATCGACCTGTCGGCTATAGGTTACCAGGTTTTCTTCGGTGCAGATTCCACGGCTGTGGCCACTGCCGACCTGGATTCTCCCCTGTACTTGGGTTCGGTCATTGAAAACAACATTGAGCTGAACACATCTCTGGAGCTGGGAATCACCTACTTCTGGCGGCTCGACACGGTGGGCCTGAACGAAACCACCATTGGAGATGTGTGGTCTTTCACCATCTTCCCGATGCAAGTTAGCCCGGGCGCCCTGAACATCTCCGTGGCTACCAGCATGGATGGTTATTCGCTGTCGATCCTGATGGGCCCCGAAGCCATGCCGGGAGTGACTGAATGGACCGTGAGTGAGGACATCCCCTGGGTGAACCTGGATGCTGAATCCGGCCAGGTGAACTCATTCCTCGGTATTGATT
>JAUUYW010000473.1 GCA_030590265.1 Candidatus Krumholzibacteriia bacterium | reverse complement strand
CGTCCCAGTTGTTGATGGCATAAAGCTCGTCACCCAGCCAGAACACCTGGTCTATTTCCACCGTGTAAGGCAGTTCCTGCCAGCCATCACCATAGTTCAGAAAGAGGATTTTTGGCGCCAAACCCGGCACCACCAGCCAACCCCGGGGATTTCCTTGAATGCTGGGCCAGTGCCCGACGTTGTCTTCCCAAAGGGAATCGCTTGCCTCCCAGCCATCGGCACCTCTGGTGATCACTCGAAAATGGAAATCCACAAAGACGATATCCTGGCCGAAATCAGACCAGCCGGCACTCAAGCGGGTGTTTTCAGGAAGAGCCTCCAAATTCCATTGGCCCGATGGTTCACGACTCCACAATCCGTTGTTATCTCCATAGGCCAAAAGGCGGCCCTGGTTATCCATCAGCAAGCCACTAATAATACCGGATGCAATGTACAGATCCACCTCTTTGACCCATTGACCGTCTTGCAGACTGTACATGAGGGCATAGACATCAGACACCCACAAATGCCCCTCCGGGCCGGCCACCATATAGCTGCCTTGAAAATTCGGTATTTTCGGAAGAGTTTCGTATCCGGTATCTGTGACCTTGAAAAAAAGCCCGGATCCGGAACTGAAATACAAAACTCCATCAACCTCAGTGGTTTTATAATACATTCTATTGTTGTGCAGAGATGGAACCCAGGAAATGGTGGAAAAATCTTTCTCCTGAATTTCCATGAAAAGGGGTGGCTCCACCACATGGTAGCGGTCCTGGCTGCCACAGCCCGAAAGCAACAACAGAACCAGACCAAACAATGCCACTGAAATCGACTTCATAATGCTTTTGCCATTTTCCGCTTGTTCTGAAAATAAGCCTGCCGGTGCAGAATCACCGCGACCCCGATGCCAGCCAGGGCCAGGCACGCCATCAGGACGAAGGGCAAAAAATACCCCTCGCTGAAATCACGCAACTTGCCGGCAATGGGCGGCACCATAAAAATGCCCGCGTTGGCGCAGGTGCTAAGTATACCAAATCCCCGGCCATGATGAGAAGGGGGAAGCAACTCACCGGGTAAAGAAAGCAGGGGTGTAACAACCAAAGCCATGGCCGCGCCCAGTCCCAAACCCACCACCACCGGAGTGATTCCATCAACAGCCACCAGACCCAGACTCAAGGTCAGCAACCCCATGCCCGAGGCGATGAAGATGGGCTTGCGGCCAAAGCGATCGGCCAGCAACCCGATCACCGGACCCAACAGGGCCGAACACCACATGGGGATGCTGGTGAAAAGACTCCGATCCCGGGAGCCGAATCCCAATTCAAGATAATGATCCGGAGCAAATGTTAAAAAGGCGGTCATGGCCCCATTGATGAAGAACCAGATCAAACCGGCAATCCAGATCAGGCGCAGGCCTTCAGAAGAGTCCCTGACTGAATCGGAAGTATCGGCAGCCTGTTTGTTCGCCGAGGGTTTGAACAGCGTCCGACCGGCCAGGAAAAAAACCACAGCCACTGCTACGCAAACAATCCCTGCTCGCAGAGGAACCACTCGCCAGCCAAGGTCTTCTGCCATGGGGCCCGCCACCGAATAGATGACAATGATGCCCAGGGGGACGGCGCTGCCACTGACACCCGTGGGCAATCCCAAAGGCCGGCCCTGGAAGAGACGGGTCACCATTCGCTGCATGGCCACAACTGCGATCACTGCTCCCACACCGGTGGCCATTCTGGCCGTCAGGATCAAGGGAAAGGTATCGCCCTGGGACATGGCCACCGTGGCGAGACCCATCACCAGGATGCCCATGGCACTCATAATGCGGGCCCCAAAACGGTCTACCAGCCAGCCACTGGTTAGGGACAGCACAATGCCCGGGAGGGCAAACAAGGACATCAGCATGCCGCCCTGGCCGTGGCTCAACCCCTGATCGCCAATGACAAAGGGGAGAATGGGGGGAATCAAATGGAACATGGCGCCCATGGACATGAGCCCGAGATAGAGCACCATGAGACCAGACCAGGCAATTCCTGCCGTGTAAAGAGGGGTGTTTTTTATATAAGTTGTTTGTTTCAAACCTATTGCCGTTTTCGATTTTCAAGTCTCGTGAATCTTAACAGACTTGCAAGTTGCAAATATAAGCTATTTTTGGTGCAAAATGCAGTGCAATGGAAAATGGGTTATCAGACCGTTGCCCTCCAGGCCCCCGCTTCCATTTGCTCTAATATCTACTCTCCCATCAGCTTTATCCAGCCTCAGTGCGATGTGGGCAGCTTGGCACCGGGTTTGCATTCTCCCCAACCAGATTACTTTTCCCCAGCATGACCCGGCCAAATCCCCGAAATGAGACCGCCCAATGAAAAAAATCAACAAATCAATTCTGATCCTGACCCTGGGACTGCTCATCCTGACGTTGAACCAGGGAAGCGCTCTGGCACAAACCGATGTCTCGGTCAACTACACCTGGACTGCACCCTCCACCGGTTCGCCCGTGGTTCATTATGTGGTGCAGCATTCCGTCAATGGTGGGGCCTGGACCCAGATCGCCACCGCCTCTGACAACACCTACACCCTGACTGCCACTATTGGCGACAGTCACCGAATTCGTGTGGCTGGTGTCGATGACCAGTCTCGCCAGGGTCCATTTTCAGTGGCCAGCGATCCTTACACTCCTGAACTCGGAGCTCCGGGACAGCCTGGCAAACCGATTCTATTCTAACCAGG
>JAUUYW010000578.1 GCA_030590265.1 Candidatus Krumholzibacteriia bacterium | reverse complement strand
TTTCAGTCCAGAGGTTCAGAGGTTCTAGGGGTTCAAATCCTCCACCCACCAGCCAAGCTTCTCGCCCAGTGCATCAGAAAAACCGACCTCTTCAAAACGTATATTACCTTCGGCATCGATGGCGCAAATATATGGAATGCCCTTCACTCCGTAGGCGCTGGCCAGCTCATTGCTGCCAAATAGTAGCTCCATGGAATATTCGTTGGAAGTGATAAAATCGGCGGCCCCGGCAGGATTGTTTTCCCACACGTTGACCGAAAAGACACGCACACCTGCTGGCATCTCAGCTTTCATCCAGTTGCTGAGCACGGGCATGGCACGGCGGCAGGGAGCGCACCATGTGGCCCAGAAATCCAGGATGACAATATCGCCCTTGAGGCCGGCAAGGCTGATGGAATCGCCGGTGGCACCAGCCAGGGTCCACAGAGGAGCCGGACGGGACAGCTTGCCGGCAAGGGTTTCGGCTTTGCGCTCGGGGGCGCCGGCTTTCCAGTTGGACTGCACCTGGGCCAGGATGGCCACATAACGTTCGTCCTGGGTAAAAGCATCAATACCGGTGATGGCTTTCAGTTCTGATTCAGAATCAAACCCATTGCTGGCGGCGGTCTTCAAATGCTCAAAAGCAGCATCCATATCCAATTGAATGGCCTGGGATCCTGCCAGCACCACCAGCTGATCCGGATTGGTTTCCCAGCCGGCAATACTTCTGACGTAGGCTTCCAGATGACTCCACAGGCGGTTGCGCTCCAGAAGGGCTGAATACCGCACAAAGATATATTCGTCTTTTTCGGAAGCCTCAATTTCCTCTTCCGCCAGAGCCTTGTCCGCACCGTCGACAAATTCCTGCAAAGCTTCATCGTACTGGCCCAGTTCCATGCGCGCCGAGGCGATGTACCAGTCGGCGGCAAAAGACATCCCCATTTCCTTGCCCTTGAGCAGGATAACAAGAGCCTCTTCCCAGTTTTCATTGTACTTCTGGAAGCCATAGAGATTTGCCCAGGCCCAATCGGCCATGGGATCAATCATCACCGCCTGGTGAAAAGTTGGAGCATCGGTTTCCAGTTGTCGCTCCAGCCAAAGAGTATCCTCCTGGTTGCCGCGGCCCCGGAAAAGGGCCTGGTTGTAGGCTCCGCCAATGAGTTTGTAACCATGAGCAAACTTGAGGTCCAGGGCTAGGGCCTTGCGACCGGCCGTCACTTTTTCCTCGGCAGACTCAAGCAGCCACCCCTTCAGGTAGATGTAGTGCGGAGAATCGGGATTCAATTCGGCCAGGTGGTTGATGGCAGCCAGAGCAGCTTCTTCATCCAGTTGTATCCATTGAAATTCAATATCCTCAGCAAGATCCGTGTCGGTGGTCTCGGTGAGAAACTCCAGGTAAATCTCGGCCAGGACAACTCTGTCGGTGATGCCTTCAACAGCCTCTTCAAATGATTTTTTGTTGTAGACTTTCATTTTCCCTGAGCAACCCGTTATGGCGGTCAAGGCAAGGGTTATGGTCAGCAGAAGAAGAAAACCACGGCGCAAAGAGAACATGGAACAAGCCTCCGGAAAACATGGGACTGGACGGAATTTTGGTGAATTCT
>JAUUYW010000067.1 GCA_030590265.1 Candidatus Krumholzibacteriia bacterium | reverse complement strand
CTAGTGCTCTGTCGACCCAAGGTCTAGAATGAAATCATCAATATTTTCAATGGAGGGATCAATTCGGTTGACTTGCCATATCTCTAGAACCGTCCTTTTGGGTTTCAGTGCTACGTTATTAGCTGTTTTTATCCTTCCCATTCTCGAAACACCCTGCTTTGCTGAGGAGCCATCCCAACAGGACTTGGAGCCTTATCGGGGTCAAGTCATCATGGAAATAACCATTGCCGGCAACCATGTCACCAAAGATTGGGTTATTGGCCGAGAGGTCTGGGCATCCGAAGGCAAAGAATTGGATCCAGATCTGGTCCAGGAAGATATTACCCGCCTTGAAAACCTGGCTATTTTCGGATCCGTCCTGGTGACTATAGCTCCCATTGAAGGAGGAGTTACCCTCAACTATTCTTTCACTGAAATGCCCTGGATCATTCCCTACCCAGCCATGAGCTACACCGAAGAAAATGGGTTCTCCCTGGGTGTGGGTGTGGCATCGCCCAATTTTGCCGGACGGGACATCATGCTGTCCGGTTCTGCCGTTTTTGGTGGGTCCACCATGTACAAAATCTCGGCCTCCAACCCCTGGATTACAGGTAATCATGTTTCTGCTGGTGTGCTGGCCTTCCACCAAACCAGACGCAACGAACTGCTGGACTTCAACCAGACTTCGGACATGGTGAACCTGAACTCAGGCAAATACATCGGGCAAAACGGTCGGCTGAAAGTCTACGGGGGCTATTATGGAGTTGGAAGCGATCAGCCCAACAAGACTCTGAGTGCGGACAACCACGATGATCTGTGGTTTGGCGCGGTCTCCCTGGGCTATGATGGTCGAGATTCCTGGCGCTCACCCCATAAAGGATGGCACAACGAAGTGGCCCTGCTGTACATGGGGGGAGCTGCCAACACCTGGACTGTGGGAGTCGACGTTCGCCGCTACCATCCGGTTGGTGAACGCCAAACTATTGCCACGGGTCCATATTTGGGCCTGCAATCTGGAACAGTTGGCGAAGAAATCCCTGAATACATGCAATATTTCATTGGTGGCGCCAACAGTGTTCGCGGTTATGAACTGGAAAAACTGGGCAAAGAGATTTTTGGCAAAAACCAATTTCTCTACACCTTGGAGTATCGTTATCTGGCCATTCCAACCCGACCGGTTAAAATCCTGAAATGGACCTTTAGCCTGGGGTTGGAGCTGGCCACATTTGGAGATGTTGGTGTGGCCTGGAGTGATCCGGCGGAGTTCAATTTGGATCGAACCCGCAGTGGTTACGGAGTGGGCGTGCGGCTGCTGGTGCCGGGCCTGGACAGCCTCAGGTTTGATGTTGCCAGAAGTGAAGAAGGCAATACGGTGTTCAACTTTGGAGTTCGCGCCATCTTTGATGAACGGAAAAAACGGGTGCGCTGATTTGCATCCATCTATAATAATTTCCCATTTTTCCAATTGACACATTGGCTCAGTCAATTGACAATTTGGCTCACTATGGTAAAAAAAGAATTGAATGGAGTCTGGTTGCTGGAAGCCTTTCGACGAAGTGGGGTCGATACGGATCGGCTTGTCCAGGAATATCCCACCGAGCTCAACAACCTCATTATCGATCCCAGCAACGTATCACTCCAGGATCTGAATGCGGTCCTGCTCTGTTGTGCCCGTTTAAGCGGAGACGAGAGTCTTGGGCTTCACATGCTGGACAATGTGGATGTGATCATGCTCGGACCCATGGGTTATCTCCAGATGAATGCCCCCACCGTGAGGCACCTCATGGAATTCACCACCGACTTTTATCACACTCTTTACCGTGGAGACACATTCCACTTCTCGGTGGGGGAAAAAATCAGCACCATCGAGTTTCGCATGGATATGCCGTTGAGCTTGTCTGGCCGGCACCAAAACGAATGGTCTCTTGGATTTTTGCCCGACTTCATCACCAAGAAGTTGGGGTACAGATGGCAGCCCCGGCGAACAGAATTCACCAATGACGCCCCCGATAACATTGCGGATTTGGTTGAAGTTTTCGGAGCGGATATTTCCTTCAATGCAAGCCGAACAGCCTTCGAGTTTGAAACAGAATTCCTGGATCTGACCATCAACAAATCCGATCCTCACCTGCTCAAGGTTCTTACCAATCAAGCCGAGGCGCTTATGCGGGAAATTGGCCAGCAAGAGCCATCGGTCACCTTGACCCGGCTGTATATCCTTGAGGGACTGGAAAGGGGAGGCGCCAATTCCAGCGATATCGCCCAGCGGATGGCCATGTCCCGCAGCACTCTCAAGCGCCGACTGGCCAGCCATGGTTTGACGTTTCGAAAACTCCGGGATGAAGTTATTCGACAGGTGGCCGGTGAAGCTTTGCTGGATTCCGAAGTGGATGTGGGCGAGGTGGCGTCAAAACTTGGATATTCCGAGTTGAGTGCTTTTGATCGGGCTTTCAAGCGGCTGTCGGGTTTTAGTCCTACGCAGTTCCGAAAAATTAAGGGACAGCAAGTCACTCAGGGGAAATAACCTGTGTCCTTGGCAGCGCTGGATCGATTGTTGGCTTGAGCTGGAGCCGTGCTCGCAAAAAGTGGGTTGGGGCCATGGACCGGTTTTGCAGACGATTCCAAGGCACGATCGTGCCCATCATTCCCTTGAGCGAGAATTCAAAAAATTGGGCCAGACGGTATTTCCAGACCTGAGAGGTGCCGTAATTTTTCTCAATAAAAAGCCGGTAACTTTTCTGAAATTGAAGGGTGGTAAAGGTGCTGGCCTTTTGCGCGGACCGCCCCTCTAAATGAGCAACTTTTGCATCGGCACAGTACCAAATTTCCAGACCCGCCTGGTGGGCGCGCCAACACCAGTCGGTTTCTTCGAAGTACATGAAGAAGCGTTCGTCCAGGAGTCCAATTTTTTCAAGGGCAGGCCGAGGTATCAGGAAACAGGCCCCAGCGATATAATCCACCTGGCCGGAAGGTTCGCTGGCCAGGGGAATATTAACAATCCGGCGTTGGAAAAAAGGTCCTGGCAACTTGCGCAGGGGATCCAGGAAACCCAACCAATGAAAGTGAGGGGCTGGGAAATATCCGGATGTTATGGTGGGTTGCCCCTGAGCATCGGTGAGCATGGGGGAAACAGCACCCAGATTTTTTTGTCCCTGAGCCCAGGCTACCAGAGTAGTCAGGCTTTCAACGGGGCATAAGGTATCCGGATTAAGCATCAGGATAAAATCCCCACCACACTGGCCAAACGCCAGGTTGTTCCCTTTGGAAAAACCAAGATTTCCGCCGGATTTTATCAGAGTGAATTGAGGGAAAGCTTCCTGCACCATCTCCGCCGAACCATCCGCCGAATCGTTGTCCACCACGAAGACTTCATAATCCAGGGAAGCGCAGGCACCATCCAACGACGCCAGACAATCCCGCAACAACTCACGGGTATTCCAGCTGACGATGACGATGCTCAGATCAACACTCATGTTGTGATCTCAGGATTCAGGTTTGCGGGCCACGGCCAGCAGGAAGGTGCCGGGAGCATCAAGAGCAGTTTCTGCCTCGGCGGCTGCCAGCTCGCGGGCCAAAGAGGTGCAACGCAGGCGTCCAAAATTGAAGCCCTCATTGATCCCCTGAACGAACAGCTTGCGGGCCAGTTCACTGCGGAAGAGATTCTGGGTTTCCAGCACTTCAAAACCCATTTCGGTGAGTAGTTCGGCCAAAGTGTCCTTCCGGAAGTACCGCACCACATGATGGGCGGCGCGGTGTTTTTCCAGGAGGGCCTTGTCGTCGATGGTTTCGAGGGTATCCACGGTGAAGATGATGCGGGCGCCCGGTTTCATGATGCGCAGGCACTCCCGCAGAACTTCTTCGTGGTTGTCGATGTGCTCGATAACACAGACGCTGAATATCAGGTCAAAATGATTCGCCGGGTAACCGATTTTTTCCAGGGGGCTATCTTCAAAATCAGCGTTGGCCTTGTGGGTGTAGCTGGTGGCATAGCTGCGGGCATCGGCAATGAAGGAACTGTTCACGTCGATGCCGGTGATATGGTCCACGTGCTGGCCAAAGAGAAAAGTCTGCAGTCCGTCGCCGCAACCAATGTCCAGGGCCCGCTCGTCGCCGCGAAATTTTGCTCTTTCAACCATCTCCCCGAATTCAACAATCTTGAACGGGCTGTAAGTGAAGCGGATGTGGGGGTACAGCCCCAGCTTCATGAGGAATTTCAGGACGGTCTTTTTCAACCTATTTCCTTCCGGCCTTGCGCAGAAGTTCCTGCTCCTCGTCCGTCAGGCTCTGCAAGCCTTCGCGGGAAATTTTGTCCAGAATGAGGTCGATTCGTTTTTGGTCCGGATCATCTCCGTGGTTATGAAAACCAGGGTCAGCTGTCTTTTTGCCGGATTTGAAGTCAGGCCGCACAATCTTCGTGCGTCGTTTGGCACGCGCACCTTTAAACAGGGAGGTGAAGATGCTGCCTTTGAACATTTGCCCGCTCAACCCGGGGATGGTGATCTGGATGAAAACAAATCCGGCCAGCAGTCCGCCGAGGTGGGCGAGGTGGGCGATACCGTCTCCCTTGGGAATCGACAGAAGGTCCATCAGGCCATAAAGAACCACCAAATACTTGGCTTTGAGGGGAATGATGCCCATGATGAAAATCAGATTGTTGGGGAAACTCATGCCGTAGGCCAGCAACAGACCCATCAGGGCTCCGGAAGCGCCGAGCATCCAGCCACCGCCGATACCCAGGAGGGCAAAAATTGCGTACAAAAAGGCACCACCCAGGCCACAGACGAAATAGTAAATAATAAAAGTCCGTGATCCCCAGAGGGCTTCAATCTGAGTGCCAAACATCCAAACACCCAGCATATTCCACAGGATGTGGCTGAAACCACCATGCAGGAACATATAGGTGACAAAACGCCAAACCTGAAACTGGTTCACAGCCAGGCTGGTATTGAAAGCACCCCATTGCTCCAAAATATTGGGCAACATCTGTTGCAAAAAGAAGATAGCCACGTTGGCAATCAAAAGCATTTTGACCATGGGGGTCAGTTGAAAACCGGAAAAGGCCATGCGGCCGCCATTGTTAAACCTCATCGTACTCTGTGCTCCATTTGCGGGAATGAAAAGGGGGAACGGCATGTTTGTTCCAGTTGCCTCCAATGTACACAACTTTGTTATCGGGACCAACCACAAACACCTGATGTTGCATTTCCCATGAAAAAAGGGGAGGCCGCGATGGCCTCCCCCTCAGGGTGATCCGGAACCGAGGTTCCGGCCTGATCTAGCGGAACATGTACTCCAAAGCTTCAGCAGCCTCGGGTGAAATCCGGATGGGATTAGCAGCCATGGTCTCTCCACCACTGATATCCTCACCGTAGGTTGGATCCCAAACCAGATCGGCCACATTAACCTCCGGGTAATCGGAGCCAGTCAGGGTGTTGATCACTTCCAGGAAGCCGTTGGCAATCAACCCGTAACCCATCTGGTTGGGGTGAACCCCGTCCAGAGAGAATCGGGTGGTGGCCGCGGCTGTTTCCACATCGCCACCCACTTGGGGCAACAGGAACAGGAAGTGTGTCTTTTGTGCCACAGGAAGACTCGCCATCATGAGGTTGGCATCAAAAATGCCACAGGTTCCTGGGTACAAGAAGTTGATGGTATTGACGGCATCATCGATGACGGCATTATACGCAACAACAAGATCAGCCACGATGGCAACTTCAGCCGTGGTCAGGGTTTTGTTGCCAGGCATTGGGCTGCCCTGGTTGTCCGAATCCTGAGCCCAGCTGAGGGCGGTGAAGGTCATCATCATGCCATCATCATCGTTTCCTTCTTCATAACCCCAGGGCCAGGCCATGCCAATGGCGGCTTCAAAATTGGCTTTGGGAATGAAGTAAGGGATGTCACTGATGCTGGGAATATTGGCCACAACGATTGTCGAAGGGAAACCATTGCGCAGCACCAGACCACCAGCCAGGGATTGCAGCAGCGTATTGTAATCCACTGCAAATACGGCAGGGTCGGTGACGGTCACCCCAACAATGGGAGTACCTGCCATGGCTCCACCAAGGATGTCGTTGTTGCCGATCCACAGGGTTGCCAAAGCGGCGCCCTTGGCCACACCGGCACGGAACATGGTGGGTTGTTCTGCCAGTTCTTCATCGGCAGGGTTGTCGGTCAGGTTGCCAAAGAAGCTGGCCCGGTTGATGAAGTCAAAGAACGGGTTTGGGCTGCCGACAGTAGCGCCGTAGCTGGAGCCTGCACTGTAGGCGTGCATCACGTCGATCAGCAAGGCACCGGGAACACCCAGATTGTTGTAGGGTGTGGGTACAGTTGCTGCCAACAAAATGGTCTGAATATCCACCAAAGGTGTTTCACCCAGAACAGTTATGCCGGAGCCATCATAATAAAGCACGCCGGAAGCGTTGGCGGGGCTCGACGGGGTCGAACTGCCAATACCAGGCGGTGCAATCCACGGCTGGCTGAAATCGCCTGTGCCCATGGTCGTGTCCATACCCATCTGGGTGGCAATCAAACGAGGATAGCTTGCTTCTTGTCCGTTCATGATCAAGCCGGCATCCATATATCCAGCGGTCAAACTATTACCCAAAGACATGTACCTGTGCCCTGAGACACCCGTCAATCCCTGAGGATGATCGGGATCGTCCACGGTACAGCCGGCCAACAGAAGGGCCAGCAGGACAGGCAGTATCGCAATAATTGAGATGAATTTTTTCATTTCCTGCACCTCCTTCTAGAAGTGGTAGCCGATGCCGGCACCAAAGATGTTAGCCACGGATTTGTACGTACCGGTGGGGTACGCGGGATCGTGATTGGCAGGCAGACCGTTTTCGATGGTGGTCCGCTCTTCGCCGATGACAGCCATGTAGCTGGCTGTGAAGTCCCAGTGACCGGTTATCAGCTGCACACCAAAAGAGTAGTCCTGGCGATCGCTGTCGGGCAACAGAGGGCTGACCGAAGACAACGGCTGGGGAGTGGTGTCGTAAACATAACCAGCCATCAGATTCAATTTTTCCGGAATGGCTTCAAAATCCAGACCGAAGCGAACCTGCCAGGAATCTTCATAATTGAAGACGATTTCCTGGTCGATGGCGTCGATGTCGAAATCCATAACCAACTTTTCAAAATGGCTCCAGCCGAAGTACACGTAGTTGCCTTCAAATCTAAAACGGTCGGCAATAGTGTAGGATGCACCAAAGCTCATGATGGAAGGAAGGTTGAATTCGGAGGTGAGTTTGGGCTTCAGTTCATCCGTAGCCACACCACCATTCAAACCGGTGAGCAGGGAATGACTCCAGGCATAACCAGCGTCGCCAGCTTCTATCATGTTCTGCATGGTGATTTCTTTGTCTTCATATTTCATGGTCTTTTGGAAGTGATACATGAAACCGAGACTCAATTTTTCAACAGGGCGGTACATCAAGCCAAACGACGGAGTGGCGTTCAGATTGCTTTTGCCCTCGATGTGAGTGTCGATGGCGTTGATGCCCATGGTTGGGTGCAGAGTCATCTTCTGCAAACTCAATTCCTGGGTGGCCAGGTCAAGACCCACGGCCAGGGCCAGGGTGTCGCCGATTTTAAACGAAACAGCAGGGGTGACGTAGACGGTTTTGATGTCCACATCGTAGCTGACCTGACGTCCAACGAAATCAAATGGATCCATCCACTCGACGCCAAGACCGAACGGTGCGTAGACGCCGATACCAAAAGCGATTTTTTCATTGTTGTTGTTGGTGTAATAAGCACCGGGGACGAGGTAGCTTTTGTGGGCAACTTCGGCGGTGGGGCCATCACCAGTGCCTGTGGTGGCACCGGCAAACTTGAAGCGAGGGTTGACCGGCATGAAATTCAGGCTAACACTGCTTCCGGTCTGGAAACTCAAACCTGCAGCGTTGTAAAACAGGGCTGAACCATCATCGGCCGAAGCGGTGAAGGCACCTCCGAGTGCCGTAGCGCGGGCACCAGCTTCATAAATGTTGAACCCGGATGCCTGAACCATTCCAGCCTGGGCCAGAATCAAACCCGCAACCAGCAGGACTTTCAGGAATTCTTTCCGCATTTCGCCTCCTTACGTCTAAACACAAACCACACCCGACGGCCATTTGGAAGTTCAGATCTGATCATCTGCTGATCGTATTTTTGAACGTTCAAGCCAAACAGAAAAACCAACCGGGAAACGAGGGACCTGACTTGCGGACGTTACCACAGGATGCCAGCAGTGCAAAGAGCTTTTCATTCCTTCTCGAGTGAGGCATATTGAGACCTTGATCTTCCTGAAAGGACCCCATGCATATTGTTTCCGATACTCGGGAATCCTGGGATGAACGGCTACCTGGATGGCCGTCATTTCCGGTGACCACCACCAAAGCAAGTCCTGGCGATCTGTCCTCTGGTTTGTGGAGTCAGTTGGTACCTGAATGCCCTGCATTGCATGAAACGGGTAGAATTCAGGATACACACCTGGATTTCTGGGATCAAATCTATCTGGTGGGGAATTCCTCCACCTCCCAATACGATATTTTGCGGGATTTCTTCTCCCAAAACCCTGAAAATTCAGACCGTCTGGCCTGTTTCGCAGTCACCGGGGACAATTTTCATGGCCAGCATCATCGCCTCTGGCAAGCGGTGGCCGGCAACCTTCATCTCAGCGTTTCAGTTCCTTTGGATCTTCCCGCTGGACCATGCTCGCTGGCCTGGACCATGCTGCCGGCGGTTGCTGTTATGCACACTCTCAATCAGTTGAAGATCACAGATTTTGCCGAGGATGTGGATTTCGGAATCAAGTGGGTCAACGATGTGCTCTGGGGAGGCAGAAAACTGGCCGGAGTGATCTCTTCGGTGGTTTCTGAAAAGGGTCGTCTTCGTCGAGGGTTTCTTGGCATCGGCCTGAATGTAGCTGTTGCACCCCCAATACCTGGGGGAGAAAATTCACAAGCTGTGACCTGTCTTCATCAACAATTGCAGCCAAATCATGCACAACTCGGAAGAATTTTAGAGCTTGTTTTGCTTTCCTTGGCCGAGTTGATCAGCCATTTCGGGATAAACGGCCGAGAGATTTCGACCGTGGGCGGTCCGGATCATATTTTCCAGGAATACCGCCGTTTCTCACTGGTTGTTGGACGGCAGGTCCGAATATTGGCAGATCCATTGAACGGTCCCGAGACGGAAATTTGCCAGGGTAAGGTTCTAAACATCAACCCTGATCTCAGTCTGGTTGTTGATGGGTATCCCTATCCCGTGAGCGAAGGTCGTCTTTTTTTTAAAGAATGATTACAGTTTCCCCTTATTAATGCCGAGAATATTCAGGAATATGCAACTGTGATCGCTTCGTCATTGGGGTGATCCTGGGTTTTTTCCATTTCCTGGAGAAAAAATGACCATCGGCACCACTGCCAGCAACGACATTCGCATCGCGCGCAAATTGGCCCAGCGTGGATTACCTGGGTCCTTTGTGTATGCGGCCCTTGTCACCATGGTGGCTCTTCTGACCTCAACGGCCAGGCATGCTCCCCTGGAGGTGGGAGTTCTTGTTTCAGTTTTGCTGATGGCTGGGGTTTTTCGCAAGCGTTTGAGCAAGCGAGTGGAGATTGATTACCCGCAATCGCCCAAACGATGGGCCCTGTCATTTTTGGCGGCGACTCTCATCTTTGGTGCAGCTTGGGTGGCTTTTGTATATCTCGTGATCAGCCATTTTGGCCTCGGGTGGGAGTTTACTCTTACAGCCATTGTCACCACCGGATTGGCCTCGGGTGCCATTTCAGCTTTGTGTGCCGATTCTCGCACTGTCATCGCGTTTACTTTTGTGATGTTGGGTGGGACTGGTTTGGTGATTGGGCTTTCAGGTGGGCCGCAATGCATGCAGGTTGGCTTGATGATGGTTTTTTATCTGGTTTATAGTTTGGCCCAGGCCAGGGTCCAGAACAACCTCTTTTTGGACGAGGTCAAAAATGCCGATCTGCTGGAGAAGCAGGGCCAGGCGCTGGCTATTGCCTCCCGCAAAGCTGAAGTGGCCAACGAAGCCAAGAGTCTCTTTCTGGCCAACATGAGCCATGAAATCCGTACTCCTATCAATGGAATCCTGGGCATGACCGATCTTGCCTTGGCCACCGAGCTCAATACCGAACAGCGAGAATACCTGGAGTTGGCTCGATTTTCCGGTGGCAACCTTCTGGCCCTGATCAACGATATCCTCGATTTTTCCCGCATTGAGGCCGGACACATGGCTCTGGATCCGGTTGATACGGACCTGACCCGCCTGGTGAGCGAAACCGTCGATTCCCTGGTCAAGGGCAACAACAAGGTCCTGGTTCCTGTGGAATGGGAGGTGAGAGGAAATTTGCCTCGGCACCTCTTAGTCGATGGAATCCGCCTGACCCAAGTCATCAACAACTTGGTTGGAAATGCCATCAAGTTCACTTCCGAAGGTGAAATCCGAGTGAAGTTGGCCGGCCAGGAGTTGGAAAATGATAAATGGGAAATCAGCGGGAAAGTGACCGACACAGGCATCGGCATTGCTGAAGATAAACTGGGCACTATCTTCGGCACCTTTGCCCAGGCGGACAACAGTTTTGTGCGTCGATATGGAGGCACGGGTTTGGGATTGGCCATCAGCCGATCTCTGTTGCGCATGATGGGCGGCGGACTCTGGGTGGAGAGCGTGGAGGGAGAAGGAAGTACTTTCCATTTCTCTTTTGCCACCTCCAAAGTGGAAGCGAGCGTCCAGGATCTGCCCGAAATGGTGGATGAATCTCACCTGGCACCAGGCCAGGACGCCATGAAGGTTCTGGTGGTGGAAGACAACCTTGTCAACAGCCGTTACGTGCAATTGCTTCTGGAAAAAAACGGCCACCAGGTATCCGTAGTGGAGAATGGCCGTCTGGGTGTGGAAGCGGTGAAAAACCAGTCGTTTGATATGGTGCTGATGGATGTTCAAATGCCCGAAATGGATGGTCTGCAAGCCACTCGAAATATTCGTTTCAGCGAGACCGAATCCCGGGGTCATGTGCCGATCATCGCTCTGACTGCCCATGCTTCGGCGGAAGATCGTGAACGATGCCTGGCTGCGGGTATGGATGCTTATCTTACCAAACCCCTGCAGGTGAAAAAACTGTGGAAGCTCATGGACCATATCCGGGACCACAGCTTGGCCTATTCCTGATATAGATAGCAACTACGGGTGGAACTTCGGCCCATATCATGCGTAAATCTCCCTATGCGAACACGTCACCATCCTCTGAAATGGCCCCTATCCATTTGCTTGGCAATGGTTCTCTTCCTGGGGGCCGTTTTTTGGGTTCCCAACCAATGGATCGATTTCTTTTTCTCTCCCCTGAATATTGCGGAAAATCAGATGCCGGAGAGAACTGGGCAATGGATGAACATTTTACCACCACCAACAATTGAAATTATCCAGCTGGATGAAAAGCTCCCGGAAGTGACAACCCTGTCTCCCATCACCCCACTTGCTGACGATCCAGACTGGTGGACCCAAGGTTGGCGAATTCAAACCGTCAGTGAAACCCGAGTCCTGATGAAACCCACTCCTGTAGACAGTGTTGCAGTGATCCTGCAAGCCCTCGGCATGGGGTTGGATTTCACAAGAAAGGCTCTGCCAGACAGTGTGCTGAACCATCAATTGATGATTTTGGGCATCGAGGATGGATTTGCTTTTGAGGAACTGAAACCCTACCTGTCGGCCTTGGCTCGTGCCCGGGCCATGATGGACAAAAAATCCAGGGAATCGGATATATATGATGAGCACCTTGGATCGCAAATCATGGTTCCCGACTGATGGTTGCCAGGCCGGTGGGTGGCTCTTGCTCAAACTTGTGATATCTTAATACAGGACTTCAT
>JAUUYW010000440.1 GCA_030590265.1 Candidatus Krumholzibacteriia bacterium | reverse complement strand
ACCAGGCCAGCTGCCCGGCCATGCCGCTGTTGCTGCCCAAACCCCGAATAAAATTGGCCCGGGTGCGTTGCTTGACCCCTGCCAGCTCTTCGGCGGTGATGCCTTCTTCGACGATCTTGTCGATCTCAGCGTAAATGGCCTCTTCCATGTCGTAGCCGGTTTTGCCCTTCACGGGGATGGCGAAGACAAGAAGGCCCGTCTGGTATTTCTGACCGGGGAAGCCAGCGAAAGCCTGGGCTGCAACGGCAATATTCTGTTCCTTGACCAGGCTCTTGTTCAGGCGACTGGTACGGCCTTGACCCAGAACATCGGCGATCACTTCGTAGGTGGCCCAATCCGGGTGCATCACGTTTTCAATATGATAACCGGCAGCAAACATGGGCTGGGCAGGGGCCACCCTCACCATGCGTTTTTCAACCACCTGCTTGGGCTCAAAGGTCTCCACCATGGTGGGCTTGCCGGCAGGAATATCACCGAAATATTCTTCGGCGTACTCCTTCACTTCGTCCAGGTATACATCGCCAACTAAGCAGACAACCATGTTGCCGCCGTGGTAATGCTCATCAAAATAGGCCTGGCAGTCGGCCCGGCTGATGTTCTGAATGTCGGTCATGTAACCAATGGTCGAGTGATGGTACCCGTTGGCCATGAACATCTGATTCTGGAAGATTTCGATGAGGCGCCCCATGGGACTGTTGTCCGTACGCATGCGGCGCTCTTCGGTCACCGGACCATCTTTTTCGGTGTAGAACTCACGAAAAACGGGATCAGCCATGCGGTTGCCCTCGAGGTAAGCCCACAATTCGAGACGGTTGCTCGGGAAATTATAGAGATAAACGGTCACATCACTGCTGGTGTAGGCATTCAGACCCTGCCCACCGTTTTCTTCAATGATCTGGCCAAACTCGTTGGTCACCACAAACTCGCGGGCGGCGTCCTTGGCATCTTCAAAAGCCTGCTCCCGGGCAGCAAATTCCTGCTCCAGTGGCTGGATGTTGCCAACATAGAAATTGACCAATTCAATTTCGCTGGCGTTCAGGTCGAATTTGTCGATTTTCTCTTCTTCAGTGCCTGCATTGTGGGCGATGACGACCTGTCCGTCCTGGACGGCAATCTCGGCACCGGCGCCATGCATGGAGCTGAAAATTTCTTCCAGTTCGGCTTGGCGTTCCACAGGAAGAGCCCGGGTCATGCGATCCAGCTGGACCTGGGCGGCCTCAATCTGGGGCACGAGGACCAAACGGGCGTGCTTGAATTCGTCGAAGGTGATGTCTTCGGCCTCCATGGCCTTGCGTTCCTTCTTCTTGTCGTTGCCACCAATATCATTGGTGCCTTTGAAAGCCATGTGCTCGAGGATGTGCGAGAGCCCGGTGATACCACGGATCTCGTTGGCCGAGCCGACATTCAGGAAAGTCCGGAAGGAGAACACCGGTACGTCGTGGTTTTCCAGGACGATAAAGTGCACACCGTTGTCCAGAGTGAATTCCTGGATCTGATTTTCAAGATCCAGATAGGTCTGGGCGCTGGCCCCACCCACGCTGGCAACCAAAATGGTCACCACCGCTAACAGAATCTGCAGTCGCTTTTTCATCGGCATTGAAGCCTCCATGGTTTGAGCTCTCAGGATTATGAGAGCATCTTGATTCATCCTGGAGCCGCCCCCTCGGGGCTTCAGGACGTGGAAAAGTAATTGGCACCACAAATGGCGCCGGCTGGACGATATGGAATCTCACTATGGAGAAACTAACCCCTCCCTTACTCAGCGTCAACAAATGGGCATACGTTGGTGGTTGGGGATGGTTTCAGTGTATTTTTGGGGTCTTGGGACAGGTCCTCGGTCAATGACTGGATATGGGGATTAGGAGCATATTACGTGACCTGTGGAGTTGTCCCAAGACCCCAAAAACACACTGAAACCCCGCACAATCACTAACGTATGAGCATTGTGGGCTAGGTCAGCGGAAGGTGGTTTCTCAGGAGTGAGGTTGTAATTTGGGGTGGCTAAATTTTCGGGGGTCCCCCCGGGGTGTGCTATTTTGAATGTTGATTTCAACTACGGTTTTTTATGGGGAGTAGTTTACCAGGGTGTGATTTTCGTGCTTTAGTTCCTTGGTGATGATTTTTTTGATTACTTCCCAATTTCCTCTTGCTAGGCCGGCTCCGATTCGGGGATAGGCTATTCGTTGTCCGGAGTAATCTATTTTGACTGTTTGCATGACTGAGCGAATTGCGTTGTAGTCTACGAGGCGGCCTGGGCCTTGCCAGTGAAATTGGGTGTAGGCATTAATCACTGTGAGGCGGTGGCCGTTTCGGTGGATCTCGGCGATCGAAATGGTGCCCAGTTTGGTGCGGTCTCCCTTGGGGGTTTTTTGATCTGCGGCGGCTGCTTCGGGGAATGAGGAGCGGATGGCCTTGGCAATGCCTGCGCCCATTTTGCCGAAGCAATTGCAACCATGGATGATGACATCGAACTCTCCCGCCTCGGCGAGTTTAATTAGGTCACCATCTACTGTTTTCATGAGCCTCCACCTAGTTTTTTACCATTCAACACATCGATAGGTGACGCCAAACCAACCAGAGTAAATTTCGGCTACTGTCGCAACAACATGACACTCCACAACTTCATTCAGTTCCCGGTCCCGCCTGAATTAGTATAAGAAATGACAAATGCGTCCATACCCTCAGAGGCAATCGGGCTATCAGATTCTTTTGGGGATTCAGGAAAAACATGGCCAGGAATCACCGCAGTCCGATAACCAGAGCACCCAGCTACAAACGTTAGCAAAACAACTGACAGGATTATCCGCCTACAGGCAACCCGCACTTTCCCTCCTCGCAAATGGCTTCAGTCATCAAACGTTATTAACCTGCGGGCCAAACTGGCATTGGCTGTGCTATGAACGAACTGTGACAAATTAGAGCGTCTGGTTCAACTTGTTGTCAGGAGGCACCACCGCGGTATACCTCCACCAACAACTCGCTCTCAAACATCGCCGCCGGTGAGATGACTTTTTCGTCCATCGGCGGGTT
>JAUUYW010000520.1 GCA_030590265.1 Candidatus Krumholzibacteriia bacterium | reverse complement strand
GTTGGGGAAGGAAAAACAGCGGCGGTGATCTGCTTGTCCTGACCACGGATTACACTTGCCAGCTCATCCACCAGGCGGGACACCGAATCCCAGCGAAATTTTCGCCAATCTTCGTCCATCTGAGGGTCGGACAACTCCAAAGGATCACGACCGACAAGGGTCTTGAACTGTTCCCGGCATACTTCACAGTAGCAATAATCGAAAGCCGGCAATTCTTCGTTTTGGACGAGATTGTATTTCTCCCACAGGGCCCGGGGCAAAATCACGTCCGGATACCGGATGTAATCAAGATGAACTCCGGTCAGGCCGGCAGTGGCGGCAACACGGGCGAAATCTTCGCACAGATATTGCCTGACTTCCGGACGAGATGGGCAAAGAAAATGATAGTACTTCACGTATGGTGGATTGTCGCAAGCCGACTTTCCCTCGCGATTGACCACAAACCACTGGGGATGATTTTCCAGCAACTCTTGGTTGCTGCGACAAAGGGTCCAGGTCCAGGCGTGGACTTTCAGTCCTTCGGCGGTGGCCAGGCGACAGGCTTCTTCGGTTGTTCCTTGCAGCAGCACCGAGCCAATGCCGGCAGCGCGAATTTCGGCGAACCTGCGCTGCCACTCGGAGCGTGGTTCTTCGTCCCGGACACGAGTCCAGGTCCAGTGATCCAAGGCTGGGCTTTGATTGGCAGCCAGAAGCCGGCCCACTGAACCAAGGGTCAGTGAGCCGGCTCCGAGCAATTGCAGAAATGAGCGTCTTTTCAAAATTTGATTACTCCGGATTGGGTCTGGTCAATTCTTCCCAAGGGTTCCAGGAGTTATTATGCGGCAGGTTTTTAACGGACGCCAGTTCGGATTCTTCTTTTTCGATTGCCTGTTGCCCCATCATTCCCAGATAAACCTGGAAATTTTGATCCAGGTTTTGCTGCATCGTATCAGCGGCTTCCGTATCTCCCCGCTCCCGGTGCAAAGCGGCCACCTGGAGGGAGTAGGTCAGTTCACTGGGGTCCAATGCTCGCGCTGAACGGGCCAATTGCAGAGGGATGAGCTGGAAGCCTTCTTGGTGGAGTTGTTCACCCGTTTCATTGACGAAAGAAGCCATGTCGGCCGACGGGGACAGCACTGCCAGGGCCACAACCATCACCAGCAGAGCCACCGCATAATGGTCGCCATGGATACGGGATGTGGACGCTGAAAGCATGGATATTCGTTGCAAACCAGCCAAGGCCTGAACCAGCCAGCCGGCAAAACCCAGGACCGTGATACCAACGGCGACCATGATCATGGTCTCGAACATTTCCTGGTTGCCGGAATTATGCAGAGGATTTTTCAGCCATTGCCATGTCCATCCGGCATGGGCCAAAATCACCCCAGCCAGGAAAACCGGCCAGAAGGACCAAACAGTTGCCACTGCGCGCCGGTAGGATCCGGTTAAATAGAGACCCAGGCCCGGGGCAAGGAATCCCAGACCGGTTACGGCCCAGGAAGAACGCATCCAGCCAGGCCAGGTTGTGTGGGATCGTGTGTGCGACGCAAAGGCCAGTTGCAGGGCCCGCGCCCAGGAGGTGAAGGCCAGGAGACTGAGAACTCCCGCGATAACCAGCATTGGCATCAACAAGGACCCACTCGAACCAAGGGCCAGGATGCTGCGCCATTTCCAGGCAATGACAATGGTCCCGATGCCCGAAAACAGGGAAATGAAAGACCAGAAGGAGGCTTTTCCACGCTCGGTCCACAGCAGCAGGGCAAAAGGACCCAGCAGGTACGAAAGAACCATTTTTGTGGCGAAATGCAATCGCCAGGTGGGCCGGGAAATTTGCCGAACCGGAGGCCTGGCCACCGAGCGTTTGACCGGGGGTTTGGGGCGCGGCGGGTTTCTCTTGATTTCCGGTTGTTTCACCAGAGGCTCTTCGATGGCACACTCATCCGCGAGATTAATCACCCAAAGTTTGTTTGAATCTTCCATCAGCTGCTCCTACTTCTTTGCGATCTGCCCGAGGGCAGTCATCCCTCCAAGGATGACTCGGCAAAGGCTGTGCCAATTGATTTTTTGACCATGAAGTAGCAGAAAAAAACAGGGCCCCAGACTGAAAGTCCGGGGCCCTGTGGTATCAACTCGGCAGTTTTACCTGACAAGCATGATCTTGCTGGCAGATACATGATCCACAGTCTTCATGTGGACAAGGTAGGTGCCGCTGCTGACACCACGACCCGAATC
>JAUUYW010000559.1 GCA_030590265.1 Candidatus Krumholzibacteriia bacterium | reverse complement strand
TATCGCTTTCCATTGGCCGCACCCTGCTTTTGCTCTTTTTCGTGATGATGGAATAGAAGCACCTGCGCTCTTTCAGTACCATCCTGCTGGTGGTTGTGGCCTTGCTTCAGTTTCTGAAAATCAGTCTTCGCATCATGGAAGTTTTGCCCTCCTGGGGAGGAATCGCCGATTCAGGGCTGGATTCGCTCCTGCTGTCTCTGTTGGCGGTGGCCATCTTTTTGGTTGGCAAAGACGTGGAATTTGTGGAAAATTCATGGGCACGCGAGTTGGCGGCGAACCGGTCCTCCGGGTTCGGAGATTTCAACAACCCGGAACACGACTGGAATCAAGGCGAAGACTGACCCGAAGTTGGTCTGTCAATTGCTAATGTTTGATCAATTCAAACTGACGCAAGCTCATCTACGGCAGTAACTTGCTGTAGAAAAAACACTTAGTGGGAGACTACCATGAAGTTGCAACATTTAGTCTGTGGTTCCCTGTTCACTCTCTTGACACTTCTGGTGACTATCCAGCCGGCCTCGGCCGACATCCACCAGGGACGGAATGTTCTCGGCCTTTCCACCGAGGCCAGCGGAGACGGTGTTTTCGAACTTGTGGATTGCCCCACCGGTGATCTGCAGCTGCACTTGATGGTCTATGGTTACAACCACACCCAGGGCATCATGGCCTGGGATTGCGCAGTGGTCCTGCCTGGGGGCGTTATCCTGGCCAATACCAACATCATGGGCCATGGCGTGAATTGCAGTCCCTACTCCGACTGCTTCAGCGTCACCACCAGTGAACCCCTGATGCCTGTGGATGGTATGATCCATCTGGCCACCCTGAACCTGGTCGTTACCGACGCCACCGAACCCCAGGACATCTACCTTGCACCGGCCCCCATCTGGGGAAATGTCGGTGGAATGGAATTTTCCCGGGCTACGGACCAGAGCCTGCGTCAGCTTTTCAACTGGCCTTCAGGCTGCAATGATTGTCCGGTTTTCTGTCTGACCGATGGTATCCAGGCTGCGGATAATCCATCGTTGGACTGGATCAAAAGCGTGTTCCGTTAAGGAGTGCGTATTTTTCTGGCTTCAGCACCGTTTTTTGCCTAACATCTAACAAAATTGATGAGTCGCGAAGGCGCCCCCACTCCGGGGGTCGTCTTCGTTGTTGTGCGTGAAAAGGAGCAAATATGACACGCAGAATGATCCTCGTTGACGGCAACGAAGCCGCCGCCTCGGTTGCACACCGATCCAATGAAGTAATCGCCATCTATCCCATAACTCCCAGTAGCAACATGGGCGAACACGCCGATGCATGGAGCTCCGCGGGACAGAAAAACGTTTGGGGAGTTATTCCTGACGTAACGGAAATGCAATCCGAAGGTGGTGCCGCAGGTGCCGTTCACGGTGCTTTGCAGGCTGGTAGTCTGACGACAACCTTCACAGCCAGCCAGGGCTTGCTGCTGATGATTCCCAACATGTATAAAATTGCTGGTGAATTGACGGCCACCGTCTTCCACATCGCTGCTCGTTCCATCGCCACCCACGCCCTGTCCATCTTTGGCGATCATGCAGACATTTATGCCTGCCGCCAGACCGGCTGGGGCATGCTGGGCGCCACCACTGTTCAAGAGGTGCACGATTTTGCGCTGATCGCCCAGGCCGCCAGCCTGGAGAGCCGCATCCCCTTCCTGCACTTCTTCGACGGGTTCCGCACCAGTCACGAAGTGAGCAAGATCGAGGAGCTG
>JAUUYW010000442.1 GCA_030590265.1 Candidatus Krumholzibacteriia bacterium | reverse complement strand
GCAATGATACCAAAAATGTTGGAAAGGAAAGAACGCCGGTATTTTGGCGGGTTTTTCTGGTGACGGAAGAATTCTTCAGTGACCCGGTCCTGGGCATCAAGGTCCAGGTAGACATCATCGCGGGAGGAATCAGCCACACCTCGGATGGCAATATAGGTTTCATGACCCAATGCATGGGTGGTCAGATTGGCCCAATCAAGTATGCGGTCCATTATGACAAATTCTGCTTCGCCGCCTTTGAGGACGCCAGGCAGATCTTTGGCTTCCAGGCAGAGCAGTTCACATTGCACCAGGGGATTGTCCTGAAGAAAGGGAGACAAGGCCGGCAAAAGGATGGATTGCAGAATAGAAGAGTGGGCAGCAATGCGAATCACACCCTTGAGTGGACCTTGGGAATTGGAACCCAGATCCATCAAAATTTCATCTTCCAAAGAGGCGCTCGTGTGGCAAAAGCGCAGCACGCGATTGCCTGCTTCGGTCAATTCGGCCCCCTGGGAGGAACGGTTCAAAAGGACGGTGCCCAAATCCATTTCCAGCTGCCGGATACGGTGGGAAAGGGCCGATTGGGTTATCCCAAGGCGCTCGGCGGCCCGGGTGAAATTCAAGGTGGCGGCCACGGTCATGAACGCCGTGAGCTGGCGATTGGACAAACGCATGGAATCTCCGGTGGTTTCAGGAGGTTTCAGGACGTGAATCAACGAAATAATTTTATCATGAATAATTCTAATGATTCAATCGAAATAATGAATTGGTTATTATCATACAAAAAAGGTATGATATGGCCGTTGGGAGATACCGAGCCAAGACAGTCTTTCTAAACAGGAAGGGTGTCCTTGCTCATGGGACTCTGGAAATGGTTCCCCCTTGATCCAGAGTCCCGATTTTTTTCCCTGACCAAATATTCCCCATGGCTTTTTCTCGAAGAACTCTCCGACAGCTCAGGAACGTCAGGTTGGGCCCTTGCAGGCTTCATTCTGAGTTGCAGTAAAGTGGCTGCGATCGTCCGAAAAATGACATTGCTTGTATTTTTTACCACTCCCGCACCAGCAGGGAGCATTTCGGCTCATGGTCCGGGCCTCTTGCGGTGGGGTCTCGCTGCCACCGAATAATTTTTTCCAGATGCTCATGGTTTCCCCGTTTTGGAAATGATGTGTAGTTTCGAACCCCAATCTATACAAAAATCCTTCAAGCACAATATGAAGGGAGGATTGTGGGGTCGAGACCCTCTCTTGCCCCCAGGGAGGCACTCTGCTAACTTGGCCGACAGAACAAATCTCATCAGAGTTGCGGATTTACGGCCCTTGGCCAGTGATCTTCCCGAGGTAAAAATGTCCTCTGCCATTCCTGTCAATAACCTGAAGTCCTTCGTGGAGTTTCTGGAGAAAAAGGGCGAACTGATTCGCATCAGTGAACCGGTTGATCCCACTTTGGAAGTGACCGAACTGGCCAACCGTTTTGTTAAAGACGGCGAAAACCCCGCACTGCTGTTTGAAAACCCCCAACCAGGTTCTTTGAGTGAGCAACATGGCCGCAGTGAAATTGCTCTCAAAACTGATGGCAAACCTGTGCCCTTGTTGATCAATCTCTTTGCCAGCCGCCAGCGCATGGCCTGGGCCCTGGGTTGTGAAAACCTGGAAGAGGCGGTGGCTCGCATCGAAGAACCTCTCAAAATGGGACCACCTGAAGGACTGTGGGACAAGGTCCGCATGCTGGGCAAGCTGAAGGATTGGGGTGGCTCCATGCCACGCAGTGTTTCCAGCGGAGCCTGCCAGGAAGTGGTGGTTCAGGGGGACGATCTGAACGAGCGCGGGTTGCTGGATTTGATGCCGGTGCTGAAAACCTGGCCCGGCGATGGCGGACCCTACATCACGACACCTTTGGTCATCACCCGCAACCCGGCCAACGGTCGGCGCAACATAGGTATGTACCGCATGCAGGTGTACGATGGCAAAACCACGGGCATGCACTGGCAGATTCACAAAACCGGTGCCGCTCATTATGCAGAACACGAAAAAGCAGCCACGCGCATGCCCGTTTGCGTGGCCATTGGCGGTCCACCGGCGTTGACCTATGCCGCCACCGCACCTTTGCCTCCGGATATTGACGAAGCCCTTTTTGCGGGTTTCCTGACCGGCAAACCGGTAGCCATGACCCAAGCCGTGACCTGCGATCTGGAGGTCCCCGCCGAAGCCGACTTCATCATCGAAGGTTATGTGGAACCAGGCGAGCGTCGGGTTGAAGGCGATTTTGGCGACCACACCGGTTGGTACAGCCTGGCCGAGGAGTTTCCCGTCTTTCATGTGACGGCCATCACCAGCCGGCGCGACCCCATTTACCTGAGCACCATCGTCGGCAAACCCCCCATGGAAGATGGCTGGTTGGGTTGGGCCACCGAGCGGCTCTTTTTGCCCTTGCTGCGGGTGCCTTTGCCAGAGGTGGTGGATTACCATTTGCCGGTGGCGGCCTGTTTCCATAACCTGGTCATCATCAGCATCAAAAAACGTTATCCGGGTCATGCCCGAAAGGTGTGCCAGGCCTTGTGGGGCACCGGCCAGATCATGTTCACCAAAACCGTGGTGGTGGTGGACGAGGATGTTGATCCTCACGACATGACCGAGGTCCTTTGGCGAGTGACTGGCAGCCTTGATCCCGGCCGAGATGTTTTCTTCAGCGAAGGCCCGGTGGATCAGCTGGACCACTCGGTCAATCTGGCTTGCTACGGCGGTAAGATGGGCATCGATGGCACCCGGAAAATGGCCGGCGAGATGGGCTTTGAACGCCAGTGGCCACCAGTGGTGGAAATGTCAGACGAAGTCAAAACCATGGTGGATGAAAAATGGAAAGATCTTTTGTCCCGACTGGGTGGCGGCGCATGAGCGACTTCAAGGACTTGCATGGTCGTGAAAGCGGCACCTGGTCCGTGCGCGATGGTCAGGCCCACGGCCGCGAGGTGCGCACCATGTTCGCCCGCATCAGCCGCGGTTACGATTTCATG
>JAUUYW010000547.1 GCA_030590265.1 Candidatus Krumholzibacteriia bacterium | reverse complement strand
GTTTCATGAAGGGTGGTGGGGCTCCGTGCCTCACCGCCTTGTTTATTTGGTGCCGGGTTTTGTTTTGGTGATTCTGGCCTCCCTTCCCGTACGCTGGCCGCGGGCTGGTGGATGGTTTCTGGGTTCGGTTGGAATTGGTCTGGCCATTTTTTGGGGCCAGTTCTTCGACAACAACCTGGGCCTGGAGGTTGCAGTTCCTTTTGTTATTGGCGCGGTGCTCTTCATCTTTGAAGGTCGCCGGCTGGTTAAAATTGAACGTGGTGAACTTGCTGGGTATCAAATGCCACAGTGGTATCCATCACACCTTCTACTGCGCCGACCTCGCCTGACCATCACCATTGGCTTACCCTTGCTGACTTTTCTGGGTGTGATCCTGACCTGGAGCTTTTTCATCACCATGCGTGTTGATGATGGTGATTTGGGCCCCCGCCGCATCACCTCTGAAACCGTTGATCTGGTCTGGGCCCCCGCTGGTCCAGGATGGGCTCATGGCTGGTTGCAAGGCTCGGAAAAAGTTGCTGATTCAGCCGCCGGCGGACAGGGTTTTTACAACCCATCCTGGAATCAACTGGCCTTGTATGGCCTCGATCCCATTGGGTTGGATAAAGAGGAAAATCCCCGCTCCGCCACCACCCAGGACATGGATGAATATTGCCTTTGTCGATATCTCAGCGAAGATGGATTAACTCTCCAACCGGAACCCCAGAATATTTGGCGAATGCCCAGTGTTCAGGAAGTAGCTGCTTCCTTGCCGCACCACCACGAGCTGGCCGATTGTGTTTGGGACGGCACCCTGGGACCGATGGAATGTGAGAAGCGTCCGGATAAAGAAACTCCCTTGTGGGCTCCTGATCGCAGTCCTGTTTATATGCTGACCGCCTCGGAAGCGGATAGCAGCCGGGTTTGGTTTGTTTCCTACAATGGACGGGTTCAACAGACCTATAAAAGCTGGGGAAATCCCCGGCATGGATTTCGGTGTGTGAAAGATCCTGTTGAGGAGCCTGTTGAGGAGCCTGTTGAGGAGCCTTGAAGCGAGTCTGCCACTGGTAGGCTGCTTGGGTTTCTTTTATTAAAGACCCCATTCCGCTTGATTGTTTTTCATGCAAAAGTTGATGACAGGAACTGCAGAGGCAGATCAAATTGGCCAGATCATTCGTCCCCCCTTTGGATCGAGGGATAACATGATGCACTTCAATAAACCGTGTGTGATGGCAGCCTGGTTGCTGGCATTTATGCATGGCTCTAGCTAAAACTTTTCGCCGTGTGGCAGGTGGAATTGAAGTTGTGTTGCGTTGGTTTGGCTTGCTGATCTGGCAATCGCAGAGCGCTCGTTCCAATTCGGCATCTCCAAGTTTCAGTTCGCCTTTGCTGGTTTGAACTGTGGCTTTTGCACAATCAGGACATTGATGGATATGGATTTGAACGGGAGGTTTGCTCGACGGCAAATGTTCCCGCTGGCGGGAACTTCTGGCTTTGGGTTGTAGGTCAGATGGCCTTTGCAGGTCACATCCTGATTCCCCCATCACATAAGATTTCATAATCTCCAGCAGCGCCTCGGTTTTATCCAATGAAACATTTCCCTTTTTACGAACTTGCTCCCACAACCCTTCATACAAAGCAAACTGACTAGGCGACATTTTAATGCTCACATAAACCGGCACCACAGCCACAGGCTGTTTTTTGGGCAACGGAATCAACGATGGTTGCCCAGCCTTCTTGTCAGCCGCTTTCTTTTTCGCCTCTTCCTTGGCCTGTTTCACCATCTCTTCAACTTCGAGACGAGTATTCTCTTCAGCAACTTCCAACCATTCTTTTTCATTGCTCTTATCAACAATCGGAAGCAAAGCCTGGGCTTTGGTATATCCTAATTCCCCAGACACAATTTTCTCC
>JAUUYW010000158.1 GCA_030590265.1 Candidatus Krumholzibacteriia bacterium | reverse complement strand
TATTTGGGTTTTTGGGCTCATTGGGAGTAGTCAAATGGGTTCCCTTGGTTGGTTGTGGTCAGATCACAATAATAGCAACCAGGAGTGGTTCGGGGAATGTCTGTTTTGGAGGCCACTGGACAGATGGCCGGAAAAGTCCAGCCGGCTGGACTCTGGAGTCAGAGTGGAAGATAGATTTCCAGAATTGCCAGGAATCGTTCGGCCAGAAAATCAGGATCCAAACGACCCATCAGATCTTCCACGGGATGTCGCCCCTCGCCACGCATTCGGGGATCATCAATTTGAAAAGTATTCCAGGGAATTTCCGAATCGCAAAGGCCGACCTCCCCCACCAGGTCCAACTGGGCCACTCGACCGACAACCTGGTGCCACTGCAGTTCCGGTTGGATCTTAATTCGCAGCGCGCCAGGCAGGCAATTTGATCCCGCTGTTGATAATCCAAGGGATACCAGGGCCGAATGAATTTTGCCCCCAAGCTGCCCTTGGTCCAGTTGCGGATGTTCAGCCAAATCCACCACAACAACCACGCTGTTCAACAAAGCCAACCTGGCTGATGATGCCTCTAGCCAGCGGGAATCGTCACTGGCTATTTGCGCTGGTATGATGCCGGCCACAGCGCGAACTTCGGCTGCGGGTGCCAGCATTTTTTCATGCTGGGTTTTCAGCTGGTTCCAGGTTTTTGTAAATTGTGGAAAATCGTTTTCCAAAGAATCAAGATGAGTTTTCAACAACCGGAAATCGGCGGCCTCCACTTCGTAGGGAATCAACAATTCTTCAGCCGCCTCCCTGCGCGACAAAACAGCCAGCACTCGAAACTCACTGTTTTTTTGATGGGCCGTCGGCGGTACGATGCGGATCAATTCGGCATGGTCGAAATGGGCTGAAATTTTTGTGCGGGATTCAAGTTTTTGGTAATCATTACTTTTGGAATTCCAGGTTTCGGATTCCATCACTGAAACTAATTCTGACTCGATGGACGATCTTACCGCAGCGGCAACCATGGCCTTGGCGTCCTGTTCGGCCAGACGTTGACTTTTATTACTAATCCCCCAGGCGGAAATATACCGATCATGGGGAAACCGCGCGTTCCAGGCTGGTTGGTTTTCGGCTTCTGGAAGACCGTCAGTTGTGGGTTGTGAAATGTTCCCACCGGCGCAGGCAGACAAGGTCAGCAATAACACCATCGGTAATAATTTTATAATGCGGAATGAGTTGCGGAATGAATTGCGGAATGACCTGCGGGATGTTTGGCGGAAAAACACGCCACCAAACCCGTTCACTGGATCACCGTCCGGGCAACCCTGAACCCAAGAATCGGGCCATGAAAGCCCGGCTTGGCCCCATTGTGATTGGCCGAGCGGCAAGCCTCTGCCGGATTGTCCCAAGAGCCACCACGAATGACCCGGCTGTAACCCTGGTGGGGTCCTTCCGGGTCCACGGCAAATCTGGTGGGGTATTCGGCCGACCAATTCCAACACCACTCCCAAACATTGCCGTGCATGTCATGCAACCCCCAGTTGTTGGGAACTCGTGAAGCAACATCGTGTGAGCGACCCGTGCTGTTGTTTCGATACCAGGAAAGTTTTTGCAAATCAGAAGCAAGATCCCCGTTGGCAAAACGTTTTTGACTGCCCGCCCGGCAGGCGTATTCCCACTCGGCTTCCGTGGGTAAACGATAGCCGTCCGATTCGCGGTTCCAGTAAATATTTCCATCGCGGCGGCCATAGACCGGAGCCAGCCCCTCCATGATCGAAAGCTGGTTGCAAAACTCAATACAGTCGTCAAAAGTAATATTCTCCACGGGGCGACGGCTCCCCTCGAAGCGCGATGGCCTTGTGGCCATAACGGAGTACCATTGTTCCTGGTTGACTTCCGTGGCGCTGATTAAAAAACTGCGGGTCAAGGTCACTTGATGGCGATCTTCATTTTGCTCACGGGCCGTTTCGTAGCGAGGGCTTCCCATAAGAAATTCACCGGCCTCGATGTGCACCATGGCCTGGCCCACGTCATTGGTTCGATTGCCACGGACAGGAGAGCCAAATATCTCCGGCTTGATGAGCCAATCATCAAGGTCGATAACCGGTGTTCCTTCCTGGGGTGTTGCCACTCCCATGAGATCTGCCCCACTGTGTTTGTTGATTCGCTCTGCCAGCAAAGAGGTGGTGCCCGCCACCGATCCCTCCAGCTCCTTGAGCGTGATCCCGGCCGTCGTTTCACTGCCGATAAAAGCGGCCGAAAGACAGTGATGGGCTTTCAGGATGAGGCGTTGTTCTCCCGCAAATAACAACACCTCACCCGAGACCACATAATCCGCACCAAGGGTTCGCCCGATCTCCACTTCACAGGACGCGTCGAGACAGTCGGAAAGACGTGTTCCTTCAGGTAGGAGCTCGAGGATGCTTTCCCTGGTCATGATGGTGAAATGATCCAGCGACAGGTTTCGGGCCAGGGCATCGCGAGCCAGGTCCGTGAGGTAGGCCGATTCGGCATCGGTCATGCCAGCGCTGTTGCGCAGGTCCAGAACGCTGACAATGCGGTTGGCTGAGGCCATACCCGGCATGACCACCATCACGGTCATCACGGTCATCACGGCCATCACGGCCATCACGGCCATTTGGAATGCCCGATAAATGGCATTGCTTCTTTTTCCGGCATGACTCCTGTTAGGGGTACATTTCACAGGGTGCCCCTAGCGCAGCGCTTCGTTCAACTCGCGAAATGCTTCATCAGAGCGCTCCACCACGGCAGAACGGATTTCTTCATCCAGTTGACCCATGCTTTGCACGGCACCGCGGAAGCTTTCCACATCCAGGGACATGAGCACATACAGGGTTCCTGTGCTGCTGATCCAGTTTTCATCCTGGCGAGTTCCATTGAGAGTCATGTCGGTGATTTGCCGGGAGACATCTTCAATGTGCTGTTCATCGGAGGCGTTGCGACCGAAATATTCGCCGCCGGTGGTGGTTGCCTGGTAATCTTTCAGCATGGACTCCACCTGGAGCTGCAACGACCGGGCAATTTCAGTGCGGCCACGACCCTGGGCCGTGGTGCGAGCCAAAGATACGTTGCGAGTGCCGGCTACAGAACCCAGACCGTAAATGCGGTCATCGTCGCCGCCGCGGCCCTTCAGGACCCAATCAGGGGCATCTTTGAGTTCTTCTTCGATAACCGACCCGGGATGTTCGGGTCCTGAGGATGCGCAACCCCACAACGTAGCGGCCAGGATGCAGAGAATTGCAACCGATAACAGCTTCTTCATGACTGTCTCCTTGAATGGCCGGCAAACGCCAGCCTTTACCTTTTTGGGGATGTCGATCAGGGGTGGGTTGTATAGGAGTATATTAGCAGAAGATGGAGGCTGCGTCAACTGGCTGGTTTCCCATCTGGGTGGTTTTCCAATGGCAGGTTTCCGTACAACAGGTTTTTTTTTAGGCCAGTTTTGTTTCAACCAAGCGATGACCCCCATGAGCCATATAAAAAACCGCCCCCAATTCCAAACCTGGAAACAGGGGCGGTGATCATTTTCTGCAGACCTGTGTATCGGAGGCCCTTCGGACCCTACCAGACTACTTCTTGCCCAGGTCCTTGCTGTCCATGCTGTGTGCAGGAGCAGAAGCTGAAGCTGAAGCTGAACCCGGAGCCGGTGATTTGCGTGTTCCGCTGCCCATGGAACAATTCCCTTCAAAGAAAACGCCTTCATCAATGACCAAGCGCTTGGTCTTGATGTCGCCTTCCACGTGGGAGCCGCTCTGCAGTTCGATTTTGTTTTCGGCGGTTATGTTGCCGAACAACTGCCCGCCGATGATGGCGTTCTTCACCGTAACAGTGGCATGCACCACACCTGTTTTGCCAATGACCAGGCTTTCAGGCGTGCCGATGCTGCCTTTGAATTCGCCTTCCACGCGCAGAACTCCGCGCACTTCGACTTTGCCATCAAATTTGCATCCTTGAGCAATGATGGATGTCTGTCCCGTGTTGACTGCTTGGTTTTCTGGTTCTTTTCCGAACATCGTTTCCTCCTTGGCCCGATGGGCATCAATTGGTTGGCGGTTCACCCTCTAGAATTTGTCGGGGATCAACGGCCTCCCCTTGGACATAAATCTCGAAATGCAAGTGGGGCGCGGTGGCCTGACCGGACTGCCCAACATAAGCGATAACCTGGCCTGCGTCGACCTGATCATCCAATCCAACTGCAATACGGCTGCAGTGCCCGTATACAGTTAAGTACCCCAAACCATGCTGGATTTCAACAAAGTTTCCCAAAAAATCTTCGGTGCCGGTGCGGACCACTGTTCCGGGCCCTGCTGCCAGGATCGGTGAGTCGGTGCTGCCGGCAATGTCGATTCCCTCGTGGGGCTTAATTCCCCGGTTGATGGCCCCTTTTTCAAATTCCTTGGTTACGAAACCAACGGCGGGCCACAAACTCGGTTTTTGGCTCAGGCTCAGGGCTGCCGAGCGCCTCAGCGCCTCTGCGGACGAGGATGGATCTCTCTGCAACCAGGCGTTGATGGAGTCCGCATTTGCTGACGGGGCATCCTGCACACCCAGCATAAAGAGCAACTTCTCCTGAAAACCCTGCATAAAGAGAAGTTCCTCTTTTAGTTGTCCCACGTTTTGAACCGCCACCCGGGCATCGGCCACTTCGGCCTCCAGGAGGGCGATTTGTTGCCTTTCATTGTGTTTGCCAGAGAAAGAAAACAGCAACAGGCCCATGATCACCAGTACGGCCAGGCCGAGGACCAACAAGGTCACCACCATGAGACGGGTGATCCCGTACTCCCGAGAGTGGTGTTGTTCGTCGGTCATGAAAATGATTCTGGTGTGCGACGGAATTCCCATTGCGCTCCGGTTTCGGTTGTTATTCTGAATCGTCGATCAATGAAGTGCTGCCCTGGCCCTCGCGGGCTTCACTGAACCAAAGGCTGAAGGTCGTACCCCGTCCCGGTTCGCTGGCCAATTCAATTCGTCCCCCGTGCTCATGCACGATTCGGGCCACAATGGACAGACCCAAACCTGTGCCCTTGCCGTATTCCTTGGTCGTGAAAAACGGCAGGAAAATACGATCCTGGTTTTCCACCGGAATGCCGTCACCCGTGTCTTTGAAGTCTACTTGAATTTCACCGGGATCCCCACGATGAATATTGACGACGATTTCGCCGCCATTTTTCATGGCGTCCAGGCTGTTGGCCATAAGGTTGAAAAACACCTGCTCCAGTTCGTTGCGATTGCCAAAAACCCAAGGATCTCCACTCTCCTCCAGCCGGACTGTTATCTCGGCAACTTTCAGATTTTTTTCCATTAGATAAATGGTGTCGTTGACGATTTCCGTCAAGCTCACTCGCGAGCGTCCGCTACCGGTCGGGCGGGAAAAATTCAGCAAGCCTTTGATAATTCCCCGGCACTGTTCGGTCTGGCGAATAATGCGCCGGATGTCTTCGGCGTCGTCTTCTTCCTTGATGGTTTCTTCCAGCATTTGAGCAGACAAAAGAATGGACCCGAGGGGTGTGTTCAACTGATGGGCAATCCCGGCGGCCAGTTGTCCGATGCCGGCCATTTTTTCTGTTTCACTCATGCGGGATTCCAGTTGTTTTTCCGAGGTGATATCCCGGGCAATCACCACATACGATCCGGCTTTGTCTGCCAAGACTCCGGCTGACGGGGCGATGAAGGAAAAAGTCATGCTCAAAACCTTGGGGCTGTCTCCGGGTCGGCTGAACTGGATTTCATAAGTCAGGGAGCGACGAATGCGCTTCACGTCCTGGAAAACCGTGTGCAGTTCCAGGTTCAAATCAAGGGGCAGGTTTTCAAAAACCTTATTCAAGGCCTGGCGTCTCGAGTGGTGAAAGAGCTGTTCCGCGGCCTTGTTCCATTCCCGGACCAACCCTTCGGTATCCAGGAGAAACACTGCCTCCCCTGCGTGGTTGATGATAGCCCGAAATTTTCGTTCCGATCGACGCAATCTAATGTTGATGATTTCCTGCTGACGAAACCGCAGATATCCGCTCCACCCCAATGACAACATGAAAAACTGGAACAAGCCCGATTTCAAAACATCGGAAAAAACCTTGCCTGATTTCCACTCGATTTGCCAAAACCCAGCCCAGGACCCTGTTGTTTGAAAATCGCCAGCCAATTTCAACATGTTGGATGAGAGGTACAGGACCGAGGCCAAAGCCAGAGTTCCCATGATCAATCTTAGCCGTAAGGCCCTGCTATCAAATAATTTAGATAAGAGCTTTTGCATCAAGACAGTTCCGTGTCCACACCCATGACCTTCAGAATGCGTATCAAATCATCATCTGAATAGAAACGCACAGAAACCGAACCCTTGCTGTTCCGGGGGTTGCGGACAATCTCCACCGGCGTGCCGAAAATTTGTTCGGTGCGTTCAATTAGGGCCTTGATCGAAGGGTCCACTGCGGCCTGGGCTTTGGCGGTTTTTGCTGTCTTGCGTTTGGGCTTGGCACCCCCCACCTGAACTCGGCGCTCACACTCCCTTACCGATAACCCTCTAGAATGACATAGTTTAGCCAAAAGAATACGCGCTGGCCCCGGTGGCATCCCAAGCAAGGCCTTGGCGTGGCCGCGAGATATTCGGCCATCCTGGAGATAATTGAGAATGTCTTTTTCCAAAGTTAGAATCCGCAACATGTTGGCCACGCTGCTGCGCTTCTTTCCCAACATTTCGGCCAACTCCTCCTGGGTCGCGCCATAGGAGTCCATCAACTTCCGGTAAGCTTCTGCCTCTTCCACTGGACCGAGGTCCTCCCGTTGGATATTTTCCAAAAGGGCAACCTTGAGAACTTCGGTCTCTTCATAAGTGCACACCAATGCAGGCACTTCCTGCAAGCCGGCCAATCTAGCTGCCCGAACCCGCCTCTCCCCGGCCACCACACTGTACCTCAGTTCAGAGGGAAGAGCCTCGCTGTCAGGATGCTGGATGGCGTTCTCACCAGGACCCAGTTTTCGAACCAAGACGGGCTGCAAAATCCCAACCTGCTTCAAGGAATCTGCCAACTCATCCAACTTGTTGGAGTCAAAGTGCTTGCGGGGTTGGTCGGGGTTAAAACCAATTTCCTCCAAAGGCAAAGCATTGATGCTTGTGCCCTCGTTTTCAGCCCCAGATAAACCCCTTAGGTCTGCGCCCCTGATGAGGGCCGAAAGGCCTTTTCCCAGTACTTTGTTTCTGTCCATGGTCTCTCCGGTCCTTTTGGCGTCAAGTGTTTTTGCTGATAACTTCTTGTGCAAGCTCAAGATAACTGCGAGATCCGACACACTCAACATCGTACAACAGGATCGGCTTGCCAAAGGAAGGGGCCTCACCCAAACGAACATTGCGGGGAATTTTTGTCTGGTAAACGGTTTCTCCAAAGAAATCAATGGCCTCATCCGCCACTTGATTGGAGAGCCGCAAGCGGCGGTCATACATGGTCAAAAGAACCCCCTCCAAACGGAGATCCGG
>JAUUYW010000522.1 GCA_030590265.1 Candidatus Krumholzibacteriia bacterium | reverse complement strand
TCCGGCACCGGCCTCATGGGAACCCTGGCTGTTCTGGCCACATCCATCGCTCTGGCCTGGATGGCCGAGATGGGCCGTTGGTCGGGCAAGGCCCTCATTCCAATACAGATGATCATCGACGTTCTGGCTGTGGGTCTGGTGGCTTTCTTTGGTGGTCAACATCCCGGGGTCATCATCCTGGTGGTTTTTTGTGGGGTTTTGGGTCAGGCTTTGGCCTGGGATTTTTTCCGTCGTTCCCTGTTGATGAAGCAGGAACAAGCCCTGAATCAGCTGCGGGTTCAGAAAGCCCGCTGGGAAGTTCGCAACATCATCGACAACATTCGCAGCGGCCTGCTCACCATTGATCATCAGGGCATGGTGATCCGTGTCAATCCCGCATGTTGCCGTATTCTGCAAATGGAATCCCGGGACATGCTGGGCCGAAAACTGTCGGATGTTTGTCGTGGCGGCATGGAAGAATTGAATGATACGATTTTGCCCGTGGCCAAGGGAAACCAGTGCGTGGACAGGGGAGAAGTTCAACTCAAGCATCTGGGCCAAGTCATTCCATTGGGTTTGAACGTGAACCATGTGACGGCTCCCAATGGAAAAATCATCGGCGCCATCTCCATCTTCACCGATTTGACTCGGGAAAAGGAAATGAAGGAGCGGGTGCGCGAGAGTGACAGACTCGCTGCCATCGGAGAATTGGCAGCCAGCATTGCCCATGAGATTCGCAATCCCCTGGCCAGCATTCGCGGCAGCGTTGAAATGCTGGATGACGATTTGGATCTGGAAGGGGACCAGGCCGAGTTGATGGCCCTGGTGCTGAAAGAGAGCGGACGGGTCAATACCATCATCAATGATTTTCTAGCCTACTCACGCATGCGCCCCATCAGTCGCAGACGGTTTCCGGGGCAGGAATTCAGGGATGAGATTTCCCTCCAAATTCGGCAACACATTGCCGCCAAGGGTGGTCGGGTGCGGTTGCATTGCGACATCCAACCCGAAGATATGGACGTGGTGGCCGATCCCGGGCAACTGACCCAGATGACTTTGAACCTGGTGATCAACGCCTGTGAAGCCATGAAGTACAACGGTGACCTGCATCTCTGTCTGCGCCTGTTGGCCGCAGGCACCAGTCAGGAACTGGTGGTAACGGACAATGGCCCTGGCATCAATGATGATATCCGTCATGAGCTCTTCACGCCTTTTGCCACCGACAAGGACGAGGGCACCGGCCTGGGCCTGAGCATCGTTCAACGCATTGCCACAGCCCATGGTGGGCATGTCAGGGCTGAAGACGCCCCTGGCGGCGGCACCACCTTCCGCATTCGCTGGCCAGTGGTTCATGTTCCTCAGTTGCAACCCGGTCCGGCAGAACCTGAGGGAGGGGAGTTCCTTCCTGAACTGCCTGTTGACCCACCCACAGACAGCATTGAACAATTGTTGAAAGTTTAGTCTCGCATTTTGCATGACCCCACCGGTACCAGTCTCACAAGATATTTGTAGAAACCTGAAAAAATTTCCCAATTGGTGGTTAAGTCCTGGCCTTTGTGCGCCGATACCTCTATCAACACTGCAAATTGCCCTAATCGATAGAAGGAGCCAACATGGCCAAGGACAGGATTCTGGTTGTTGATGATGAGGAGTCCATGTGCCAATACCTTGCCATTCTGCTGCGCAAGGAAGGATATGAGGCTGTGACGGTCAACAGCGGAGTTCAGGCCCTGCAAGAGATTGGCCGGCAACAGTTTAATTTGGTGATGACCGATATTCAAATGCCCAAGATGGATGGCATCCAATTGCTCAAGGGCATCAAGGCCCTGGACCCCACGACTCCCGTAATCATCATGACCGCCTACGCAAGCGAACAGTCGGCCATTGATGCGGTGAACCTCGGAGCCTTTTCCTACCTGCAAAAGCACTGCAAAAATGACGAAATCCGCATGGTGGTGCGCAACGCTCTGGCCCTGGGTCAGGCTCGCAGCGAAAACAAGGAACTGAAAAAGAAACTGACCCGCAACTCCAAGGCCAAAAAGATCATCGGACAAAGTCCGCGCATGCGGTCGGTTTATCGAATGGTGGAAAAGATCGCCGCAACTCCGGCTACGGTGCTGATCAACGGTGAAAGCGGCACGGGAAAAGAGTTGATCGCCCGGTCCATTCACGACAACAGCGATCGGGCCGATGGCCCATTTGTTGCCATCAACTG
>JAUUYW010000268.1 GCA_030590265.1 Candidatus Krumholzibacteriia bacterium | reverse complement strand
CGCTCTCTGCAAAAGGATCTTCCACATCATAGTCGGTCATCAGGATGGTGTTGAACCAGCCATGGGAGGCTGCGCTGTAAAATGGGCTGCCGGGATCGCAGGACTCATAGGCCAGGTTTTGACCACTGAGGAATATTTCGCCGCCATGCTGGATAAAATAGGAGATGGCACCGAAATCGTTGATGTTCAGGCCACCTTCAACAGTTCCCGACTCCCAAACCACGGTTTCGAAGGCACTGATTTCATGAATACCAAGGGATCCCATTTCCTGACGTTTCCAGGTGCCCACGGTTTTGCCTTGGGCCAGAAGGGCGTCGTGGTACCACACGTCATTACCCATCTCGTCGTCACCGGCAACCAGGAGCACGTCGAGGCCGGGGGTGATGACGGTGAAGTTTTTGGAATCGCTCTGGCTGGGGTTATTGCCGCTGCGAACCGTGATATTCACGGTGCCTTCGCCCACGTCAAAGGGAGTCAAGTCGATGTCCAGATTGATCAGTTCACCATCGGCCAAAGGAACTTGGATTTCAGTGATGAACGGGGGGTAGCAGGTTTCTCCGGCACACATGGTGGCGACCCAGGATTCAGAAGCATTTTTTACCAAGAAAACAGTGTAGGTGTCGTCCGCCCCACTGTTGTTGGTCAGGGTGGTGTGGAAAGGAACCAGTTCCAGGATCTCGGCAATGGCTCCCTGATCCGGGGCGTCGAATTCGAAGTCCAGGCCACCGGCACCGGGAGTGTTGACGGTGAAGGTACGGGTTTCACTCAAACCAGGGCTGCCATGACTGGACACCACAATGGTCACCGATCCAACACCGGCACTGCCGGGGGTCAGATCAATAATAAGGTCTTCTTCAGCACCGGATGAAATGTCAACGTCAACCTCGGTCACAAATGGTGGGTAGCAAGTTGTGCCGATGCACATGGTGGCGACCCAATCGTCCGGAGCATCCTTGATCAGTCTGACGGTATAGGTATCATCGTCGCTGCCTGTGTTGTGCAGGATGTTGTCGAAGGCACCAATAATGCCAACTTCAACCTCTACCTCCAAAACAGGAGCATTGAAATCAAAGGCAAAGTCGGCCAAGGCGGTGCCCTGGCTCATGGTCACGGCCAACAGAGTGGCCAGCAGGATCAGTATGCGTTGGGTTTTCATGGGCGATTCCCTTCAACGGTTGGGCGATTGAGTGTATTGTCATCCAGAAAAAGTGCAGCATGGGCGGGAGCCGAAGTGGTGCTGAGCCCGGCCTGCAGAATGGTTTTGGTGGCGTCGTTTTGCACGAAGGCAATCACGTGCAGGGTTTCGAGGTCCCATTCACCGCGATTGACTGTTTCATTGAAGGTGGCCGTTTGACCACTGGTCATATTGCCCAGAGTGGGCAGCGTATCCACCCGATCCCGGAACAGCCAATGGAACTCGGTTTCACCTTCACTGCCCGGAGCTTCTTCGTATTCAAGGAAATCCTGGACAAGAGCGATGTACAGAGTATGGCCGGTGAGGTCAACATCCTCCATGGCCGTCAAAGTGGCAGTGAGCGGAACTATGGAGCTGGTAAAATCGGCTGTGATGTCGATGAGGAAGCCAGGCACATCCATCAGGGCGGCATCGACCATGGTGGCTATTTCCCCTGCGGTAGGTGTGCCGTTGGCAGATGTTCCAGTGGCCTTGATGCCCTCAAATTCCATCATGGGAATGCCGCCACCGAGATCGGACAAATAGAAATTCATGCGATCATTGTTCTCGGGGACATTATGCAGATGGTGGGGGTCGATACCCGGCCAGGACATGCTGAACTTGCAATAGAGCACCTTGTCCAAACCGTAGCCATCGAGATGCATGAGTGCTTCCACATTGGTGGCCAACTCGGGACACCCGGCGCAATCCACATTGGAGAACCCTTCCATCATCACGGTTTTTTTACTGCGGACGGTGAAGGCTTTCAACAATTCGTTGGTTTCGTGAGCAACGATGGTGACGAGATGACCGTCCACGGGGGAGACATAACTGCCAGCCAACTCCAGGGTCACAGTCACATCGCCGGCTTCGAGATCGGAAAGAGTGGCGGGAGTCACTTCACCGGTATCATTGCCGTCCAGGAAAATGGCAGCACCGGCTGGATCGGATGTGACGACCAGCTGAGTTGGTGCGTCAGAACTCAGATCAAAATTCTGGGTCACAAAGGCGGCAGGGGTCAGATTGATGATGGCACTGTCGGGGGAAACAAAAAAGCCTTCCATCTCCACCTTGATGATATAACGTGCAGCCAATAATTCCGTGAAAGTGAAAGGAGTGATTTCACCGGTATCTTCACCACCAAAAAAGATGGCAGCACCCTCAGGAGTGGAGGTGACTTTGATGGTTCCTGGGTCATAAGTGGGGGCAACACGCCCGCAGGATGAAAGCAGCAGGAGACCACACACAAAACCACACATTAGCACAAGAGCCACAGAGGCCCGCAGCTGGACAAAGGGAAAAGCGCGCAATTTTTCGCCTGTCGTCGTGAACCCGGTTTGCATGGAGCAAAACCGAGTCAGGTGAAGAGGGGAGACAGTTTCGATACAATTATACGATAGATAGGGTGGAAATGTCAATGTTCTCTTGGTGTTTTCTATACAGGCGGTGCTAGTGATTCCCGTTGTCAATAAAGAAGTTAATTAAAAATGCTTACTTTAAAAAAAGGAGAGTTTCTTAATTATTTATGTGTGAAACTCCATATAATTTAGGGTTCAAATCAATTCCAATGGGTCACTTGATATCGAAAGATCAAAATCTTCCATTGAGGCCTAATAAATATCACATTTTTGTTTGAAAGGTCCGATTTTTCGAAAATTGATGATTCCCTTTCAGTCCTGAGTATGCTAATCTACTAGATGGTACGGTGGGGAACACGTATTATTCGAAGGCTGTGTGCGATTTCATGCCTGAGCATTCGAATCTGCCAATTATTACGCTCAAAGTTTCGTCCAAATTTTGCTGCGCTGATAAATTTGAGTGTTCCCCAGCTGACAAATAATTCCAGCATTTCTGTTTGCCTCAGAAAGGATCGACACATGCGCTTGAGAATGATCCTCGGCGCCCTGATCATCTTCGCCCTGACGGCGGGGACGGCCATGGCAGCCAACATTCCTGTGACCGGAGAAGCCTCCAGTCTGCAAATTTCCAGTGAAAGCCGCAGTGGCCTGAACTTCCATGTGGAAGTGGGCGGTCTGCAATCCATGGATGTCACCACCAAGGGTGGCGACTTCACCCGTCTGATCATTCCCGGATTCCACACCTCGATGGTTGAAGGACAGCCCCAGCTGCCCATGATGAACCGTCTGATCTCCATCCCCGTTGGCGCCAACGCCACTGTGGAAGTCAGCAATGTGGTCACCCGCACCATCAGACTGGCTGACTACGGCATCACCAACCCGGTGTTCCCGGCTCAGCCCAGCATGTCCAAGAGCGCCAATCCCGACGACGTTGCTTTCGTCATGGACAGCGCCGCTTACACCCAGAGCGAGATCCGCAACGAGGTCGCCCAGGTGGTGTACCAAGGCCGAATGCGCGCCATGGACATTGGTCGGCTCGAAATCAGCCCTGTTGCTTATTTCCCTCTCACCGGCGAGCTGGAAATCATCGAGAGCCTTGATGTCCGCATCGCCTTCGCCGGCGAAGACCTTGGTTTGGCCCAGGATCTCATGGCCAGCACCAACAGTCCTTTCTTTGATCACCTGTATGCGGGCATGGCCGGTGTGCGAAGCTTCCACGACAATTACCCCGATCTGGTTGCCGATCAGGTGACCTACGTTGTCGTCACTCCTCCCATGTTCGTCGGTCAGCTGGCCGATTTCATAGCTTGGAAAACCGAACGTGGTTTCAACGTCATTACGGCTGTGACCGGCACCCCCGAAGTGGGTTCCACAGCTAATGAAATCCGAAGCTATCTGCACGGTCTTTATAACGACGGCACCGTGGAAAACCCCGCGCCCAGCTTCATTCTGTTCGTTGGTGACGTGGGCCAAATGCCTACGTTCCAAGAATCAGGCGATGCCACTGACCGTCCCTACTGTGCCGTAGACGCCGACTTGGTACCAGATATGTACTATGGTCGCTTCAGCGCCACGAACCCCAGTCAGCTTCAGGCCCAGCTGGACAAGACCATGATGTACGACCAGTTCACCATGCCTGAACCCAGTTATTTGGGTGATGTGACCATGATCGCTGGCGTGGATTCGGGTTGGGCCCCCACCCATGGCAACGGTCAGATCAATTATGGCACCGAGCACTATTTCAATGCCTCCCATGGCATCAACAGCAACACCTTCCTGTATCCCGATTCGAATGCTCCTGGTGCTGCTGCTGCTGTGATCGAGACCTGCAGCGATGGCATCGGTTACATCAACTACACTGCCCACGGCAGCACAACCAGTTGGTCGGCTCCTTCCTTCACCCAGGCCAACATCAACAACCTGACGAACTATGGAAAATACTTCCTGGCCGTCGGTAACTGCTGTTTGACCAGCACCTATGACATCGGTGAATGTTTTGGTGAAACTTTCCTGCGCGCTGAAGGCAAGGGCGCCATTGGTTATATCGGTGGCTCCAACTCCACCTATTGGGACGAAGACTACTGGTGGGGCGTTGGTTTCCATCCCAGTGGCGAAATCGATGGCACCGCCTACCCCGTAGCCGACACCGGCATGGGTGTATACGATGGCGTGTTCCACGAAAACGGCGAATCCCAGGACACCTGGTACGTGACCCAGGACGCCATGGTCTTCAGCGGCAACCTGGCCGTGATGGAGTCCGGTTCCACTCGCACCACGTACTACTGGAACATCTACAACCTGCTGGGCGATCCCAGCATCAGCATTTACATGGGTGTCCCCGAGGTTAACAATGTGGGTCACGTTCCCACGATCTTTATGGGACAGACTCATCTGAATGTCACCGCCGCCAACGGAACCTACGTTGGTCTGACCCAGGACGGCGTGCTCGTCGGTTCCGGTACGGTTGACATCAGCGGCACCCTGGATGTGGAATACACCCAGATGCTGACTCCGGGACAGCCGGTGCACATGGTGGCCATGGCTCAGAACCTGGAACCCTATATGGCCGATAT
>JAUUYW010000495.1 GCA_030590265.1 Candidatus Krumholzibacteriia bacterium | reverse complement strand
ACCTAAAAAAAGCCTCCCCACAGCAGCGGGAAGGCCTTGATCAATTACGGAGGTCGCACTCTCTACATCGGCGAGAACCCCTGATCCGCCCAGTACGCGTCCTGGTAGATCTTCTCCAACTCCAACAACTGCTCCAAATGCCCGTCTTCCCACTCGGCCAACCAGGTGAAGAGCTGTTTCAGATCGGCATCTTCTGTTTTGGCGGCCTGCTCCCGGTAGTAGGAAATGGCCTTGTTTTCCAGATCGCACCCAATTGAGATGATGGCCATCTCAAAATTTCCACGCTTGATGGATTTCTTGAAATCGTCGTTGACCACGGTTTGGCTGCCATGATCCACTTCAGCCGGGTCGATGGCGTCAAGATTGATTTTGCCGTCACTCAGCAGGCTTTTGTATTGAACCGTCAGGATGTTCACATGATCATCCTCGTCCCTGGCCAGCATTTCGAACATGGCCCGGGCGGCGGCGTCCTTGGTTTCCTTGGCCGCGTGGCTGTACAACTGCTGTCCCTTAACCTCCACCATCAGGGCATCCTTGATGGCCTTGATCATGGCTTCTTTGTTCTGATCACTCATTGCTGGCCTCCTCAGCCGTCTAGAAATCCATCACATTGACTGTAAAGTAACGCTTCGGGTTGCGGCGCATGGCATCCACCAGGCGCTTGACCGAAGACATGGTCGAATCGGCACGATCGTACAAAAGAGGGTCGTTGAGCATCTTGGCCAACGAGCCATCCCCGTCCTCCACTTTATCCAGAACCAAATTAAGACGATTTGCGGCCGTATTCAAATTAATCATGAGACTGTCGGCCCCGGCCAAAGCATGATCAAAACTGTCGAAGGCATCTCCAACCTTACCCGACTCCACAAATTCCCGCAATCCTTCGGTGGCCACCACCAGGTTGGCCAAACTCACCTCAATATCAACCTGGTTTCTTTCGATCATATTATCGATTTTTTCCAGGGTTTCATGGGTCTGGGCCAGGGTTTCAACCACTTTGCCCTGTTCCTTGACCTCTTTCACCAGTTCGGTGACCTTGGCTGTAAGAACAAGCATCTCCTCCAAGGCCTCGCCGGCGGCATCGGTCATGGCGGCAATGGTACCGGCGGTACGACCCTGGAAAATATGGCCTTCATCGGCCGGATTTCCCAAACCGGGATCAATCTCCAGCACGATCTCTCCAACAATACCCTTCTCGCCCAGGATGACCTCGGCATCCTCACGAATATTGGATTTTTCAGACATCTTGATCTGAACCCGCACGGCAGTGGGCAGAAGAGTCAATGACTCCACTTCCCCCATGCGAATTCCCCGAATCTGCACCCGGTCCCCCACGCGCAAACCCTCAACCCGGGAAAAATCCACCTGGTAACGCAGCTGCTCGTCGGAAAGGTCCACATTCTTGAACCACATCATGCCGACCACCAGGGTCACCACCGCAATGACGGTTAAAAGCCCCACCTGAACTTCTCTGATTTTTCGATTGAAAGCCATGTTAAAAAGTCTCCAACGGTCCCTGTGAAATTCCCTCGATGAATTGCCGCACCATGGGATGATCGGTGCTGCGAACTTCGTCCACCGTGCCGGTGAAAACGATTTTACCCCCATTGAGCATGGCGATCCGGTCAGCAATCTTGAACGCGCTCGGCATGTCGTGAGTCACCACGACACTGGTCACCCCCAGCTCCCGCTTGCCCTTGATGATCAGATCATTGATGGCATCGCCGGTGATGGGATCGAGGCCCGTGGTGGGCTCGTCGTACAGAATATACTCCGGCTGCATGACAATAGCCCGCGCCAATCCGGCCCGTTTTTTCATTCCTCCGCTCAAGGCACTGGGCAGTTTGTCTTCAATCTCGTGCAAACCCACCATAGCCAGACACTCGCAGGCCCGCTCACGTATTCTCTCCTGCGACCAGCCGGAATGCTCTTCCAGCATCAACCCGATATTCTTGCAGATGGTCATGGAATCGAAGAGGGCCGCACCCTGGAACAGAAAACCAAATTTCTTCCGCAGTTGCATGAGGGGCCCCTTCTGCAGCCCATTGATCTCGGTACCCTCAATCCAGATCTGCCCTTCGTCCACCTCAAGCAATCTCACAATGCTCTTCAAAAGCACTGATTTTCCTTCACCGCTGCGCCCGATGATAACCAGGGTCTCCCCCTTGTTGACCAGCAGATCACACTGATCAAGCACCATCTTGGAACCAAAATTCCTAGACACACCCTTTATGACAATCCCCGCATGAGCTGCAGGGTCCGCTACCCTGAGGTCTTTCGGTTTGGGAATGTTCAGGTTCGACTCCACGCCCCATTACCCTTTCATGATGATCTGGAAAATCAGGATGGCCAGGAAATAGTCGGCAACCAAAACACTGAGACAGCTGCCCACCACCGCAGTCATGGTGCTGCGTCCCACACCCTCGGCACCACCCTGGGT
>JAUUYW010000549.1 GCA_030590265.1 Candidatus Krumholzibacteriia bacterium | reverse complement strand
GATGAACAATCCATGGGACGAGCCGTCCACCGGTCTTGGAACTTCAACCAGCAAGGCCTCCTTTTCGAAGTCCTCATAAGGGTCGAAGCGAGCGTGTTTGAACCACTGCGGCCACTGCCGGAACAACAGGTTGGCAAAGAGCCTGGAATGGGCATTCAAACGTTCAAGGTCAATCATTCTTCTCTCCACACCCGCAGTCCTGGACATTCAGACCATGGGGTTCTGTGCACGTTATAGGTCTCTGGCGCTGGCGTCAATCAAATGCGTGGGGAGTAATGATACGAAATACCCAATCTGAAAGTTCCTAATTGTTCCGCAAAGAATGTACAAACCTTCATTTCGGGTTCTAAACTAGGTCAAACTCCACCCAAAGGTGGATAATTTCGAGCAATTAGGCCCTATAAGTTGCATGATCAGGACCGTGTACATTCTTTGCGGAACAATAAAAAATTCCCCGGGCAGCCGCGTTCAAAAACTGCCCAGGGAACTTAACAAATTGTATTGTAGTTATTTTTCTACATGTTCAATCACAACAGCCACCGCTCCATCCATTTCAGCCCGAAGGTCGGGCCGCACGATGGTTTCAGTTTCAACCTGTTCAAGCGGAAGAATCATGCTCTCGGCCAAATACCCGGCCACTTCAGCAGCACGCTTTTGAGCCAGATCCTGATTTTCAGCAGTAACGACCACCCGCACAGGTGAATAGGGATGACGTCTGATTTCATCGGCGCTGCGCGTCAACCACTGTTTACCCGACTCGTTCAAATCACTCTCCTGGCGGGGGAACAATTGTCCACCGGCCATTTCAAGGATTCGATCCCCGTCGCGGTGGTAATCAAGAGCCGGGATGCGAAAGCTCACTCCTGCGTGGTTGTAAGTATTGGTACCCTTGTCAGTAAGTGTGAAGACGTAGCTGTAGGGATACCCCACCCGCAGCATCTCACCATTATCACCCTGGCCATCCCAGGTCAGAGATTCCGGAGGGTTCCCTTTGCCTGAATAGACCTTGAACGGACTGCCACGAAAATCCGTAACCGCCAAATTCCAGCGCTTGATCTTGTGACCTTCCGGATCCGAAGGGTAGAAACGAGCCACTGGAGTTTGGGCCATCTCGGGGAGCCAAAGGTGCGGTGGCTGATCACTCACCAGAGTTTCCAGGTTGTTCAGATGAGGTTGCAGCCCGCTGACGGGGCTCACTCCAAGAGCAATTTCATCCATGGCCGTGAAAAATGAGTCAATGACAGTGGCATCCAATTCCAAATCATAGGTGCCCTTTTCAATTTTCTGCCGAACTTCGTTGGTGGCTTCAACAACCATTTCCGGCAAGGCTGCACCAGCTTCACCATCGTTGGTCCACTGCTGAGCTTCTTCAGTGGAATTTTGCCCCATGGCAAGGGTGGCGGGCGATACCACCCCCACCATGGCGATCATGGCCAAACTCCAAGCCAGGCGACTGGGGATTATTTTGAAGACAGAGTGTGCGTTCATGACATGGATTCCTTTGTTGGTCACTTCAGTTTGAAGACGATGGTGATCACGCCCCACTGCTCCACTGCCGCCTGATTGGCTCCCAAAGGAGCAAAGCGGAATTTTTTAATGGCCTTCATGGCCGCCTGGTTGAGATCCCGGTGCACGGAAGTCTGCTCGAAATAAACGTTATCCTTAACCCGACCATTTGCCATTACCGTAAAATGGACGGCCACCACGCCTTCCCAACCCTTTTTTCGGGCCTGATCCGTGTAAAGAGCCGGTGAGCTTTGCAGTATCTTTCGTCCCTGGATCTGGCCGGTGATGGACATGTTCACATCTTTGGCGTCCAGCTTTACTTCCGCCACGGCATTGCGCGGTTGGGAGTCGTTTGAAG
>JAUUYW010000408.1 GCA_030590265.1 Candidatus Krumholzibacteriia bacterium | reverse complement strand
GGACGTCGCCAGGCCACCAGCATGATTACGGCCAACTTTCCCGACTCCTCCACCAGCCCGGCAACAAAATATGAAGTGTAAAAACTGTTCCAGTATCCTGGTTGGTCGGGACCAAAAGCCTTCATGATCAATTGCACGATGATCACTGGAACTGCAATGAGGGCACCAAAAATTGCGACCCGTACCAGAGTGCGCAGGGGTTCTGGTCGGCGGCGATCCAGCCAATGAACAATAAACATTCCCACCAGTGCGGGCAGGGCTCCAGAGAGAGAAAGAAGAAGGTTCATGTTTGACCCGGATTCGAAAATATGAAGTATTGATTTGTTCCTTTCCCATTCTGCAGCAAATATGTCTCCCAATCCAATGATAACTTTAACAAATGCGCCATTCTTTCCGGTTGCATGAATTCAACGGACCGAGTAATTTCCTGGTTGGAGGGAGGCTCAACAGTGCTGACCACAAGGATGTGGTCTTAGTTGTCGCTTGAAGGGATTCAACAAGCGCTTATGGCCCCGGATAAACAAGTCCGTCGCTTATTGTTGGTGCACAATGACCCTGACGTTGTCAGCGGTGTGCGCCAGCTTTTGTCTGCCCTGCGCAATCCCCGACACATCATCGCCCATTATAGTCATCTCATGGATGGCCTCACTTATCTGATGGTCTCTCCTGTGGATTTGGTCCTGGTTGGACCCCGGCTCGCCGATGTGGACCAGCTGGCGGCGGTAAGAAAAATCAGCGCGGCCAATCCTGAAACACCCATCATCGCCTTGCTGGCCACGCGCGATTCCGCCATAGGCTTCGAATTGAAACAGGCCGGTGCAACGGAGTGTCTCAATCTTGATGATCAGCACACCGACTTGTGGAGCCGCTCCCTGGATTTCTGCATCCGTGAATCCAATCTGAAAAATCAATTGGCCACCGCCACTGCCAGCATCGACTGGATGCAGAACACTGATTCGCTCACCGGTCTGCTCAACCGCAAGGGTATGGAACGAGTGACCCTGGAGCGTTTGGCCAGGGCTCGCGAGCATGCTTGCGATTTGCAGATTATTCTGGTGGACCTGGATGGGTTCGCGCGCATCAATTCAACCCTGGGTCATGGGGTGGGCGATTTGGTTTTGCTGGCGGCGGGTCGCCGAATTCGCGAAACCATTGGTGTGGATGATCGGGTAGGCCGCGTGGGCACCGACCGATTCGTGGTGGTCCTGGATGACAGCTGTGAAGAGGAAGCAGGCACCATGGCCGAAAGAATCCGTCTGGCTATCAGCCGTGATGTGATTCAGGCCGGAGATCATTCCCTGGCAACTACGGCCAGCCTGGGAGTTACTGCGGTTTCCGCCACGTCCATCAGCTTTGATGAAGTTCTGGCCCAGGCTCATTTTGTTCTGCAGCGCAGCAAACTTCAGGGTAAGAACCGGGTCTCCCGAGCGGCGAGTATTGCCGATGTTCGTTTGATGCGACCGGCGAAGGTGGGGCCGGATATGACCAGGGCCCTGTTGCGCGGCAATGTCCTGAATGTCTACAGCCAACCTATCGTCAATTTGCTGGATGGGCGTATTGTCTCCCAGGAAATGCTCATTCGCGGCCCCGAAGGTCCCCTGAAATCTCCAGACGCCTTGTTCAGGTATTGCCAGGAGAAAGACATCATCTCGGCAGTGGATTTGCGGTGTCTGAAAAAATGTGCCCTGGCTGCTGGCATGGTTGCTCCGGGTGTTGCCCCGCGCTATCACGTCAACATCATGCCGGCAACGCTGCTTCAAACCCCGGTTGAAGAGTTGATTCGGGTGCTGCAGGTCAACAATGATTATGGTCACTGCTGTTTGGAATTGAGTGAGCAGCAACTCCTGGGCGACCCATCAGTTCTCTTGCCAAGGGTTCGCACCTTGCAGGAAGCCGGCATCCGCATCGCCATCGATGACGTGGGTTATGGCAAGAGTCATTTGGAGAATCTGCTCATGCTCGATCCCCAGGTGATGAAGGTGGACAAACGCCTGGTGCAGGGATTGGCTGTGGATGAAGACTTGCGCCACACTTTGGCCCGGTTGCTGAAAATGGCCGATGTGCTGGGGGCTGAAGTGGTGGCTGAAGGAATTGAAGATGCGGAAGATTACCGGGTTTTGCTGGAGATGGGTGTGAGGTTTGGACAAGGGTATTTGTTCGGCATTCCCAAGCCTTGTGGGGAAAGGGAATTGGGGATGACCCAGGATGGAGTTTCTTCAGGGGCCGAGGCGGAGGCCTGACCCCAAAATAGTATCTATCCAAGACTCCTGGAATCTATCCAAGACTTCCAACAGTGTTTTCCACCGCTTCCAAAACCCCACAACTCTTCACCAAAGCTTTCATGGCAGTGTGATCCGGCGCCAAACTCCGGTCAATATCCAAATAATCCACAGTCTCGCGAATCCGATCCCAAGCAGCTTTTACGCCCACCCCAGGATTAAAATCCCGCAGATTCAAAGCCTGGGCCGCACCCATCATTTCAATACCCAAAACACCATAGGCGTTGTCCAGAATCTGTTCATTCTTGAGAGCGGTGTTCATGCCCATGGAAACAAAATCCTCTTGATCGGCCGCGGCGGGAATGGAGGCCACCGACGCCGGGGTCGACAATATGCGTTGCTCCACAATCAAACTGTCGGCAGTGTACTGGCTCAGCATCATCCCGCTGAACATGCCGGCACCCTTGGTCAAAAATGGTGGCAAGCCGGCGCTCAACGCCACGTTCAACATCCGGTTCAAACGACGTTCCGATAAAACGCTGATCATTGTGATGGCCTGTCCCGCCATTTCCATGGGCAACGACACCGGCGTGCCTTGGAAGTTGGCTCCGGTCTGGAAGGTGCCCGACTCGGGAAAGAAAATGGGGTTGTCGCCCACACCGTTCAATTCGGTTTCCACCTGGCTGCGGGCGTAGGCCACCGCGTCGTGGGCAGCGCCGATAACCTGAGGAGTGGAGCGCATGCTGTAGGCGTCCTGCACCTTGGTTTTGACTTTGCCGCTGAGCAGATCACTGCCGGCAATGCACTGGCGGATGGCGGCGGCGCTGCGCATGGCTCCGGCAAATCCACGCACTTCGTGCAAAGGCGCTTCGTAGGGTTTCATGTTGGCCAGAAGGGCTTCCAGGGACATGGCGGCGGCGATCTCGGCCTGCTTCAGCCAGTTTTCCATGTCGTGAATGTGCAGGGCGCTCATGGCGGTCAGCAAGTTGGAGCCGTTGATGGTGGACAGTCCGTCGCGGGCTTCCAAACCCGGCACTTCGATGCCGGCCCGTTTCATGGCTTCGGCTCCGTCGAGCAACTCGCCCTTGTAGTAGGCCTGGCCTTCGCCCAT
>JAUUYW010000101.1 GCA_030590265.1 Candidatus Krumholzibacteriia bacterium | reverse complement strand
GCCTGACCAATTCCATGGGTAATGGCCAACGAGAATTCATATCCCTGGTGCTCAGACCAAGAAAGGGTCCGGCTGCCAAAATACGATCACCAAAATATTGGTGTTCAGGGCGACGGAGTTCAAAATTGATGGATGGCCAGGAGTCGGCATGGGATGGTCCCAGACGCAAGCTGGCACCGCTGGCCAGAGCCGCCAATTCCAGACGGGGAGATGGCTTCTGGGTCATGACAACAGCCATGTCGTATTGCCCCTTCCCCAACTGTCGCAACAAAGAGGCAAACGCAGGGCGCCAGGGATTAAGCTGCCCATCCTTGTACACAATGCACTGCTTGGCCAAACCGCTGGGCACCAGAAGGGGTTCATGTTTTTCGGGCAACAAAAAATCGATTCGGGCAGCAGGAAAATTCTTCCTGATGGCCTTAACCAACGGAACATGAAAGACCAATTCGGACAAATCACCCGAGTCGATGCAGAGCACCCGGCTGCGTTCATTCAAGAGCCCAGGCAAGGTGAAGGCCGCCGACTGACCCTTACGAAAAAAGGGTCGCATCATGGTAGAGATAAGACGATGTTCCGACACGAAACCGACCTTTCTCAGATTGTTCCGTCGGCGATTTCCGGGAAAATAGTTTCCCAGACCTCGTCCACATGGTTGACGGGAACAAATTCGATATCTTCACGAACCTCATCGGGGATCTCATCCAGATCCACTTCATTGATGGCCGGAATAATGATCTGTCTGATCCCTACCCGGTGAGCGGCCAATACCTTCTCCAAAAGTCCACCGATAGGTAAGACAGCACCAGTCAGGGTGATCTCTCCCGTCATGGCGGTGCGGCGATTCAGAGGCTTTTTAATCAGCAGGGATAACAGCACCGAAGCCATGGCAATACCTGCACTCGGTCCATCCTTGGGAATGGCACCAGCGGGCAAGTGAATGTGAACGTCCCTCTTGGTGAAAAAATCCGAATATTCTTCTCTACCACCAAAGCGATGGCGCAAATAGCTGAAGGCGGCGCTGGCCGACTCCTGCATCACACTGCCGACCTGACCGGTGAGCTTCAGGGTGCCCCTGCCCCCAGGCAAACTGAGGCCTTCGATGTAAAGAATCTTTCCACCAACCTGGGTCCAGGCCAAACCGGTGACCACTCCCACCTTCAGGCGGCTGCGCAATCGATCGCCGGAATAACTTGGTGGTCCCAGATAGTCTTCCAAATTTTTGGCACCGATGCTTTGTTTCTTGCGTTTCCCTTTGGCGACGGCGGTGGCTACCTTGCGGCATACCCCTCCGATTTCCCGTTCGAGTTGCCGCACTCCCGCTTCACGAGTATGGTCTTCAATGATGGCCATCAAACCGGCATCTGTGAATCGGATGTGCTTGCTGGTGAGCCCATTTTGATCGATTTGTCTGGGGACCAGATAACGTTTGGCAATCTGTTGTTTTTCCAAATTGGTGTAACCAGCCAGTTGGATCATCTCCATGCGGTCCAGCAGGGGACGCGGAATGGTGTCCAGCATATTGGCCGTTGTGATGAACATGACCTTGGACAGGTCAAAGGGTAAAGTCAGGTAGTGGTCGGTGAACTCGCTGTTCTGTTCAGGATCCAGGACTTCCAAAAGTGCGCTGGCAGGATCACCCCGGAAATCGTTGCCCAGTTTGTCGATTTCATCCAGCATGATCAGCGGATTGTTGGTTCCACACTCTTTCAGCCCGGCAATGATACGGCCTGGCATGGATCCCACATAGGTCCGGCGGTGACCACGAATCTCCGCTTCATCGCGCATACCACCCAGGCTGAATCGGAAAAATTTTCGTCCCACAGCTTCGGCGATGCTTCGTCCAAGACTGGTTTTACCAACACCGGGAGGTCCCGCCAGACAAAGGATCGGCCCCCGATGGTTGTCTTTCAGTTTCCGCACGGCCAGGTATTCTATGATGCGCTCTTTCACATCATCCAACCCAAAATGATCCCGTTCCAGGATTTCATGGGCACGCTTCAAGTCCAGCTTGTCATCGCTGCTGATTTTCCAAGGCAACTCCAGCAACCAGTCCACATATGTTTTGCTGACGGTGTACTCACTGGCACCGGGAGACATGCGGCTCAAACGGTCATATTCCTTCTCGGCAGCGGCAGCTACTTTTTCCGGAAGATCGGCCTCGGCGATGCGTTCAGCCAATTCGTCCAGCTCGACAGAGCCTTCGTCAACTTCGCCCAGCTCTCGCTGAATCGCTTTCAACTGCTGCCGCAAATAGTATTCGCGCTGATCCTTGTCGATGCTTTTGCGCACCCGGGTTTGCAGTTTTTGCCCCAGCTCGAGCACATCCAACTCCCGCATAACGATTTTTGAGAGCATCTGCAATCTTTTGCGCGGGGCTTTCTCTTCCAGAATACTTTGCTTTTCCGCCACATCGATATCCAGGTTGGTGGCAATCAAATCGGCCAGGCGCCCGGGATCGTCTATGTTCATGACGACTACTTTCAACTCTTCAGAAAGCGTTTCGTTAGCATCGATGATTTTGAGGAAATTGTTAGCAACTCCACGCATATAAGCAAGAGTCCGGGAGTCTTCCTGCACATCTTCTTCAATGAGTTCGATGCGGGCCTTCATGTAGGGCTCACCTTCAACAAACTCCTTGATGCGGCAACGGGCAACACCCTGGCCCAGAAGACGAATGCTGCCGTCAGGAAAACGCAGCATTTTTTGAATCTTCACGGCAGTTCCCACGTGGTAAATAAGATCTTTCTCGTCCAACTCTTCTTCATCATCGGGAAGCAAATCCCGCTGAGCAAAAGTACCGAGAATTTTATCGCCGGCCAGGCAGTCATCGGCCAGGCGCACCAAATTGGCATCGCTCAAAACCAAGGGAACCATCATCGCCGGAAAGATAACCGCCTCGCTGATGGGCAAAATGGGCATCTCCTCGGGGAGGGCGATTTCCTCAACCTGATCATTGTCCCTGAGATTCCGGTCAAATTCCGGCATGGGTCCCAGCTCCTTCGATTGTGTGTACTTGACTCCAGGTGTCTTGCTCCGTCAATCAACCCTTGATACTAATATTTCTTTTCTGGTTGCCACCAGAAGTCCCTCGCTTGAAGGTGATGACAAGAAAACCATTGCGATAGATCGCGGTAGCACTGTTGGGATCCACATCCACTGAAAGAGGTACCCTTCTTGAGAAAGGGCCAATGCTAATTTCCATTTTGTGGTAGTGTTTCTTCCCAGAAGCTGGTGTCTCGGGCCGGATGCCCCGCACCAGCAAGCTGTGCTCATCAGATAGGACCTCGATTCGGCCTGGATCCATACCGGCAAGATCCATCTGCACCACGAACAAATCCGCAGTCTCGTAAGCATCAGTGGCCGGGTGCCAGCAAAGTTCACCTTCTGGCGGTACTATCCCACCTTTTTGAGCGTAGGACGCCACCAGTATTTCAAAAATTTCATCCAGTTGCCCGGCCCGGGCTTTTTTTGCCATTGGTGTGTCTCCCAGTTTTCAACCAGAACGGTAATACACAAGATGTCGGTATGCTACCCGCAGGAACAGGCACCGTCAACAGTCCTGTGTTGCCGGTCCTGCCAGCGCGCACCCCAGCTTTCCAGCAGGGCTTCGCTTGCAGAAGCAAAAGAGGGGTCTGCTTCCTGCCTAATTCGGGCAATGGTGCGAACCAATGGCCTGGAGCCAACGGAATCACCGAAAAGTTCCATTTGCAAACTGGAAGTGCCAGCAAGGGGCTCCCTGTGCAAATCCAACCTACAAATGCCCTGACGGTGTGGCGGAAGTTTTTGCCAAAAACAATCAAAAAGGTCCTGCCAGGCAGCAAGGGTCTCATCCCTTGGACTTGCCAAAATCACTGTTGCCCGGGCGCCGCTGGACCAATTAACAGTCAAAATCCACCGACCGGACAGAGGCTCCCCCGTAGCTATGGTGGCAGGCTTCCAGGCCATTGCCCGCCAAGCCAGAGCTCGGCGCAGGGCTCTTTCGCCAGCTTCAGAAGTTAAAGGCCGGGTGAAAGATACACTGGCCACCCAAACTCTGGTAGGCAGAATACGATTTGATTTTCCAACTTGGGTTCGCACACCCCGGGCTTCAAGAATCAGATTATTCCCATGGGAGCCAAAAATTGCTGAAATGAGTGAATTGGGTAGGGTCTGCAAGTCCCCAAGTGTTCTGACCCCAAGCATTTTCAACCGTGCAACTTCACGAAAATCCCGTCCCAGTATTCCCAGGGGAAACCCCACGAGAAAAGATGGCACCATGCCATGGGGAACAGCCCACAGTTGCTGTGGTCCACTCTGGCCAGCAAGAAAGGAGGCCAACCGGGAGGACAAAGGGGAAGACGCCAAACCTGCCGACCAGATGGGGCATTCCATTTGAGCCCTTTGACAAAGTGCTGCAGCACCTGCAGACCATGGTCCATGAATTCGATCCATGCCCCGAAGATCAAGATACACTCCCCCATCTCCAGACCACCACAAGGGGGAAATCAGAGAGCAGAATTTCATGAGGGCTGACTCAGTTTGCGCAGAGACAGATTGGAACGAATTGGGTGTGGGTTTGCCTTGGCAAAATTCCTCAGCAAATGATCCCGGTTGGGCCCGGCGCAGATGCAACAAATGAGATCCTGGTGAAGAGGGGCAGAGCCCTGCTAAAGCGGCCTCAGAACCGCCGCAAAACGCCAATGACCACTCCCTGGACCTGGACACGGTTTTCAGGCAAAACCAGCACCGGTACCGCGGGGTTGGCTGGTTGCAAACGAATGCTGGCTCCTTCACGGTGATACTGTTTCACCGTCACGGAATCTCCATCCACAAGGGCAATGACGGTTTCTCCGTTGCGGGCCATTTCCCGGGCTTCAACGATGACCGTATCACCATTGCGAATTTGTTCATCAATCATGGAATCTCCCCGGACCCGCAAGGCAAAAGTCCGGCCGCGTCCCAGCCAATCTTCGGGCAGAGTGATTTCTTCGTGTTCGGCAAGGGCTTCAATGGGAAGACCGGCAGCCACCGTACCGAGCAGAGGAATCCTTACTAATTTGGGTTTTTCGGAACGTTGATCCACCACTTCGAGATCTCGGCTGGAATTCCGTCGACTGCGCAGGAGATAACCTTTTTCAACAAGATTGCTGATGTGCTTGTGAACCGTGGCCACCGAAGAAAGTCCAAATTTATCGCCCACTTCCTGCAAGGTGGGTGCAAAACCCTGCACTTCAGTGAACTGGGTGATATAGGCGAGAATTTCAGCTTGGCGACGAGTGAGACCCATGATTTCCTCCTGCTTCAATGCAAAATTGTTGTCTGCAAAGTCACAATAAGCGAAACCCACACGAAAGTCCAGCGAAAAAATAACAAAATATATTATGAGTTCTTTGACTTGCAACGCGGCCCAATGGGGTTCTTTTCACCATTTTTGAGCATTTCCCCCACTTGGGACAGTTCCGGCAGACCACCTCGGCCTCCCCAATGGGTGCATTTGATAGCCGCAACGGCAGCCCCAAACTCCAAATTATTCTTGAATTGGCCTCCCCTGCCTCGGGAAAAGGCATAACCCGCATGAAAGGCATCACCGGCGCCGGTTGTGTCCTTGGCCTTCACCCTGAATGAAGGAACAGTAAAAAAGTCATCCTGCAACCCCAAAACCCCTTGAGGACCAAAAGTCATCGCTACCCGCGAGGGACCTCTTTCCTTCAGCAGGCGCAGTGCCAGAAAGGGATCATCAACCTGGGCCAGATCCGTGGCAAAATTTGCTGAAGAAATGACATCTGTGCAGAGGGCGACCAGATCCTGGCTGCCTTCCCTGACTGAACCTGCATCAAGAACCACCGGCAGTTTCCGGGCGCGGGCCTGCCTGCAGGCCACAAGGGACAGTTCCGGTTCATGCCCATCCAGATAAAGGAGATCTACACCCTCGAGCCAGTCTTCCCGCCACAGTTCTGCTTTCAATCGGGGAAGACTTCCCCTGGACCAGAAAATTGTCCTTTCACCAGACCCGGGCTTGGCCAGAATCACTGCTTTAGCGCATTCATGCCCAGTCAAAAGGGGACTTCCTTGTAGGTCAACACCCGCTTGAAGAAGTTCCATCTTTTGAGTTTGACCACCAGGGTCGTCGGTCAGGGGTGTGATCAGTTGAACCCTGGCTCCCAAACGGGCCATGGCCACCGCTGCAGTGGCACCGGGACCACCACCACCAAGTCGGATAAAAGGAACTTCGGTTTTGCTGTCCAATTCAGGATAATGATCAAATGGAATGGTGACATCAAAGGCGTTGTAACCAATGACCAGAATCCGGGGTGAATCTGACAGCATCGTATTTGCTCCCGGGGTTCCTTGTGGTACTCTGGATGAAATCTCAATTGAACCTTAGCGCAGAATTGGAGCAGCTTACATGAGTGATTGTCTTTTTTGCAAAATAGCCGCCGGCGAAATTCCCTGCACTGAAGTTTTCTCCAACGAAAAATTCATCGCTTTTCGGGACATCGCTCCTCAGGCGCCAACTCATATCCTGGTCATACCCCGGTCACATATTGCAGGGTTATCCGATTTCACGGATGCGGATCAGGTACTTGCCGGAGAGTTGATGACCATTGCGGTGAAAATAGCGGCCAAAGAGGGCTTGGTACCAACTGGCTACCGGTTTGTAATCAACAATGGTGTAGATGGCGGACAAACCGTCTCCCACCTTCATCTGCACATCCTGGGCGGCCGAGCCCTCGCCTGGCCGCCCGGATGATCAACTCGATTCAGGCCACCTTATAAATTCCGCGTCCGGCTCTTTTGACCAGTTTGCTGGTTGAAAGAGTTCGGCGCAGAACATTGTCGAAATTGGAGCTCTTGGAAACAAAGAGCTTTTTCTTGACGATGACGCTAATCAACTCCTTGTAACTCATTGGGCCACCATTGGCCTTGATGACTTTGACCACCACATCTTCTAGCTTGTCTCGCCCGGAAGTTTTTGCGGGTGCGCGCCGAGACGTTTTTTTAGTAGTTTTTTTTGTAACCTTTTTAATGGTTTTTTTCACAGACTTTTTGCCTGAAACTTTTAACGCCTTTTTAGGGGCAACCTTCTTTTTGACAGCTTTTTTTCTGGTCACTTTTTTCTTGGGACCCGATTTTTTTTTGCCGGGTGATTTTGTCTTGGTCGCGCCTGCACCATCCATGAGTTTGGACAGTTCATCATCAATCCGATTCAATGCCTTGGTCAGTTTTTCTTTTTCTGCCAGCAGAACATCGATTCTTTCCCGGGCAACCAAGAGTTTTTTCATTTCACCTGCGGTCAACTGGGTGAGAAACGCCTTTTGCGAGTTGGGCATAATTTTCTCCTGTTGGAATATTAATTTTTTGTGAACAACAGGATCCTAGGCAGGAAAGGTAATATTGTCAACAGGGGTAATATCCAGAAATTTCCAAGTCATTTATTGAAAATCACTCATGTCCGCACCTTGAGGCAAGTTCCGAATTGCTTCAATGGCCTGCTTCTCATTGGGGTGAACAGCATTCTCCGGACCATTTTCCAAATTACCACTGGAATTCACAACCATTAAAAAACCATCATCGCTGCACAAAGCATGACCATACAATCCCAGGGCATGCCCAAACTCATGCATGACTGTTTCTTGAACAAAGCGGTTTTCATTCAGCTGATCCCAGACATACACCAGAATTTTTTCAGGGATCACATCTCCGAGTCCGTAATAATCGTCACTTGGTTCAGCCAAAATGGTGCGCCCCGCATATTCCACACTTTCATTGCCAAAGTACAATTCAATACGGGATTCTTCGGGTGAATCAACCAAAAATAAATATTCCTCTCCCATGGCAATATTCCAAAACTCAACCACCTCACGGCAAAGACTCTGAAAATCAAGGCCGTGTTCGTTGATGAAAGGCGGAACATAAACCGGAACCGGATACTCTTCCCACTTGTACAATTTATAGTTGGGTCGCAATTGAGTGAAATTGCTTGTGCGAGTCATGAATCTGAAAAAGGCCATGAACTCACCATCATAAGCCAGGCAACTTTCATCAAGATCATAGCGGGTCATCACAACAATGTCATTGCTGGCACTGGGATCATACTGAACATCTCGCACCACAAAATCATACCAGGACGATTCGGGGACACCCGGATCATTGATATTGTTGGAAAAGGTTGTCAGGTCGTAGGAATTAACATTGGGCAACGGGCCTATGGAAAAGAATCCTGTGGCGTCGGTGTTGACCCGGCAGGAAGGGCACCCGTATTCGACAATGATTTCAGGCAAAGGCTCAAGCTTGTCGGTGTATACGTACCCTTCGATGAACCATGGTGAACTGATCAAATGATGTTGAGGGCCGGCCAAGTTTGACAATTGGCCCGCTTCGTCGACGCCCCGAACTGCAAACCAGGCGTCAGCCCCTGCAGGTAGTCCATGGTCTTCTGCAGTGAAAAGTTCCACATAGCCAACCTGATTTTCCTCAACGGGAAAAGAGCCCAATTGTGTGGCGGAAAGCCAATTTTCTTCGGTGATGGTTTCGTCGTAACTGACTCTGACCTGATACTCCACCAATGGAAAAAATGTTTCGGGAATCGCGTGCCATCTCATGACCACATTAGCGGGTTCAAGACCATGTTCGAGAATCACCCAGGGAATTTCATCAGGTGCCGTCGAAGGATTCTGTTCCACAATGGCATACCAGGTATGATTCCAGGACACTGAAGAATACGAATAGTCGAGCCGCAAAGTATCGACACCGACCCGTGTGGCATCAAAATGGAAAACAGGATCCTGGCCGGCCGGTTGTCCATTCAAACTCCATTGCATTGCCAAAGTGACCGAAGGGGAACTGCTGAGAGTGAATTCGGCCTCCTCCCCTGGATAAAAATCAATGACCACCCTCTGGGGCGAATACTGAAAGGAAAGGTCCTCCGGCTTGGGAACCGGATCAGTGGAATCGCTGCAACCGACCAGGAACCCAAAAAGAATAAAAAATTGCCAAGTAATAATTGCCAACATGGAACGAGATATCCCACGAACAAATATTCCTGGAATTTTCATACTCTTCTCCCTTTCACGAGGTAATATGGGTCAACGATTGGTATCACCAGTACGATACTTTCGATCCGAAGTTGCGATCCACCATTCAGCAAGATTGTTGAAAGGTGACAACACATGGGGCCGAACATTTTGCAAACGACGGGAAACCACATCCAATCGTTGGGGAATGAATAAATAGGCTGCGGGGGGATCAGCCTGGAGTTTTTCCTGCAAGGCAACCCAAGTTGTCATGGCCACGCTGCGATCAGTCTCGGCCAGGGCCACTGCCAAAAGTGAATCAACCTCTGTATTAGAATAAAAACCATTGTTGTACTCGTCAATAGAGTCTGAGTGAACAGCGCTGGAAGGATCCCCATACAGGTTGGGGTTCATGGCTCCGAAATAAGCGTCAAAATCGCCAGCGCGCAACAGGGCCAAGCCAGAGGCCAACTCCAAGGAGCGAATTGTGACGCTGGCCCCGATGGCAGCAAAATTTTCCCGCAGAATGACAATCCCGTTGGTGCGCACCGGATCGGCCTGCTTGGTCAAAATTTCAAATTCCAGGGATTTTCCGTTCCTTTCCAAAATCCCGTCACCATCTTGATCGGCCCAACCGGCCGATTCAAGCAAAGCAGCAGCTTTTTCAGGGTCATAGTTATCAGCGGTAAGATTGTCGGCATAGTTCCATACAACTTTGGCAACGGGGCCAACGGCAGGGTCCCCAAACCCTCCCAGCAGAGTTTGAATCATGCGCCCCCTGTCAATGGCAAAGCTGAGGGCCAGACGAGTATC
>JAUUYW010000260.1 GCA_030590265.1 Candidatus Krumholzibacteriia bacterium | reverse complement strand
GGAGCGGGACGATCAGCGCAGCCTGGATTTGTTGAAAAAGGCCATTCGAGCTAACCCGGAGGATCAGGAGTACCCATTCCTGATTAAATTGTATTTTTAGGTCCAGGTAAATGTATTAGCAGTGCCCTATTGCTTGGCGCCCTGCACCATCTTCATCAAATCCCCTTCCATAACCTTGGCGGTGGTTTCGGGCCCGGTCAGCTTAAAAAACACACTGCCTTCAGAACCTTCCAACACAACTCCAACAAGACGGTAACCCGGAAGTATCTGGCCCCCACCACCCATGGGACGGCCGCCACCACTTTTGTAGCTGCCATTCAACGAGACCACATGCCCCGGCATGCCATTGGCGGTGAAGGTGCTGCGATGAATGTCCTTGGCCGGGTCGCTTCCATCCGGCAAGGTGATTTGACCAATCCAGCGCTCCAGGTTGGCTTGCACGCCGCCGCCTGATTTTGGGCCGAAGTAGAATACGTTCACTTCAGCTTCGGCGGTATCGCCTTGAACGGGAGGCAAACGGAACTGGGCCTGACGCATCCCTGAGGGTTCCAGGTTCTTCCAGTGGGACGGTGCCGCGAAGGTGATCCCGGCCACGGTGGTGCCGCCTGGCATGGATGGTGGATTGCCTTTGGAGTGGGTGGCGATGCGGGCGTCAGCACCATGCTGTTGGCTGCTTTGTTGGCCATAACCTGAATCCTCGCCACCACAGGCAGCCAGAGTCAGGAGAGAAACAAGGGCAGCGGCGAACAGCGTCTGGAGCTTCGCGATTTTGATAGTGGTTTTCATATCCCACAGGGTAGTGCAAACAGGAAAGACCGCAACCGGGATTATTAAGAAGGAATATGCTGTTTTCTAGGCGGATTTTCAGAATTCGTATTGACCCATTTGCCAATGGTTTTAATCAGGATCTTCCGGTCTACCGGCTTGGTCACATAGTCGTCCATACCAGCGGCAAGGCAAATATCACGATCTTCGGCCATGGCAAATGCTGTCAGGGCAATGATGGGTAAGGAGGTGTAGGCCGCGCCCAGTTTTCGGATTTTCCGGGTAGCTTCGTAACCATCCATGACTGGCATCTGGCAATCCATCAGAACAATGTCGAACTCTTGCTCCTGGATCAGAGTCAGGGCTTCTTCCCCATTGTTGGCCACCGTTACCATGGCTCCCAGCCGGTCCAGAACCCGGCGTGCGTAAACCTGGTTGATGGGATTGTCTTCAGCCAAAAGTATTTTCAAATCCTTGGCCGGTTCAGCGGCCGAGGTGTTTTCAGTCTGGGCACGGGGTGTTTTTTCAATCCGTGGTTCTTGATTCGCAGCGGCCTTCATGGTCAACACAAAGAAGAACCGGGAGCCGACTCCAAGTTCGCTTTCCAGGCCAATGTGGCCGCCCATGAGTTCAACCAGTTGCTTGCAAATGGCCAGTCCCAGTCCCGTGCCGCCGAAGCTGCGAGTGGTGGAAGAGTCGGCTTGGGTAAAATGTTCAAAAACCTTGGCCTGCTTGTCGGCGGCAATGCCCACCCCGGTGTCGCGCACCGAGAACATGATGCGCAGGTCATCGTTGTTGTGAGAGACCAGGCTGATACCCAACTCCACTTTTCCTTTGGAAGTGAATTTGACAGCGTTGCCCACCAGGTTGATCAGCACCTGACGAATCCGAACCACGTCTCCCATAACAATGGCCGGCAGATTCGAGTCCACATTCAATTCGAGGGCGAGACCTTTTTCTTTCACCCGGCCACCGCTGATGATGCTGATTTCTTCAACTGTTTTACCCAAATCAAAAGGCGCTTTTTCGATGATCATCATGCCGGCTTCAATTTTGGAGAAGTCCAGAATGTCGTTGATCACTGAAAGCAAATGGTCAGCCGAAGTTTTGATGTGAGAGAGGAGCACCTGTTGATCATCTTGCAACTCGCTGTCTCCCAGCAATTCGGTCATGCCGATGACACCATTCATGGGTGTGCGCAATTCATGGCTCATGTTGGCCAGAAAATCACTCTTGGCTCGGCTGGCCTGAATCAGGGCCTGCTCACGTTTTTCGACCTCGTCCAACATTTCATTGAAGGCGCCCACAAGTTGGCCCACTTCATCCTTGCCTTCACCCTGAACGCGAACGTTGTAAATTTGTTTTTCACTGACGGCTTTGGCTGCGACGGCCAGGTTGGATACCGGGCGTGAGATCAGCACCTGTAGCTTTTCACTGAAGAGCATGCTGACGAACATGGCCAGCAGGCTCAGCCCACCAAAGAACAGCAACATGGAGCGGGCATGAATGGCTTCATCAGCCAGGTCATAAGCCAGGAGCATTGAGCCCACTCGTTCGCCCTCCCAGAGGATGGGATGGGTCAGAATGATGCAGTTTTTGGCGAAGACGGGTTCATCGTAGTTCAAGTTTTTGGACATGGCTTCGATATCATGATCGGATTCACCATGGGATGCGAACACTGTGCCGTCTTCCTTGAAAACGACGGCGTTGCGCAGCATGGGCAGAAATCCCAGGTTGGCCAGGGTCTCGGTGGTGAATTCAGGGTCTTCAAATATCAGTGATGACGCACAGTTGCTGGCAACGATCCGGCTGATAACATCCAGTTCCCAGGTCAATCGATCGCGGAAGGTGTTGCGGTCATGGCGCACCATGGCGCTGCCCATCAGGACAACGACCAGGACGTTGCTAATGGCCAGGATCCAACGCAACTTCGTGCGGATTGGAAAGTCCTTGAACATTCCCAAATCAGTTCCCCTCGACGATCCTCGCCATTTTCAACAGTTGTGAGCTCAGTGTCAGACCGGCTTCATCGGCGGCCTGGCGGTTGATAAAGAATCGCATTTTTCCACGACGGGGAACCATTTGAATGATGCCGCCCTGGACGCAGAAATCTTCAATCTCGCTGATGGTCAGAATGCTCTCGTTGCGCGACTCCGCAAAAGTATCCAGCATTTTGGGTACCGGAATTTCGGAGATGAACACAAGGTTGCATTCGGCCAGTTCCGTGCGAGACGAGACATTGCGCACTTCAAGGGGTAGATCCTTGACAGACTTTCCTTCGATGCTCGAAAAATCAGGTGTGGAGAAATCTCCACCCATTACTCCGAGCACCAACCGGTCGGGCTGATGGTCTTTGGGCCAATCCACGAACTTGCAAAAGTTGTAGACCATGGCGGCCCTGATAAGATCCTTGGTATCGCCTTCATTTTCAGATGCCATGGTGGGAGCCTGCAACAGCAGGATCAGCACCAGAATGAAGACGGGCAGTCGATGGGTTCGAGTGCCGGAACATTGGTTGGATCCAGCCTTCTTACTCCACATTGTTTTCTTGGTTAGGTTCTTCATGATTTTCTTGCCCCCCTTCATGGTGACACGGTCAGGTAGAGTCGGTACGAGCGACCATCCTGCCATATGAGATCCTGATATTCTCCCCAAGTACCCGGATGAGGCACTGACTGATTGAGGAGATTGTAAATGCTGCCTTTCACTTCCAGGCCTTTGACCCACGAATGGTTCAGCACGCTGAGATTGACCAGATAATGGTAGGCCGCGTGTTCCCGCATGATAGTCAGACGTTTGCTGTTGTACTGCACTTCCAGGGCGAAGCGGGTTCCGGTGTCCTTGACGGGCACCGCAACATTCAGCTTGACCATGTGTGGGCTGGTTTTCGAGTCACCGTACAGCGGATTGTAGAGGCGATCTTTAGCGTTGTTGTAGCTGTAACTCATGCGACCGGTAACGCCTTGTCGGGCCTGTTTCACGATTTCAAATTCCACACCGGTGGATTCGACTTCATCGTTGACATATTCTTCGGGCAACAGATCCGGATCATCCTCTTCATCGCCCTTCAAAAGCCGGTAGTCGTAGAGATACCCGGTAACTGCTGTGCTGAAACCATTGCCCAGCGTCTGTTCCCAGATCAACTCGTAGGTTTCGATTTCTTCGGGTGTGTAATCCAGCTGACCCTGGGATTCTTCCACGGCAATTTCATAACCATTGGGAGCCCGGAAGGCCGTGCCGTACAAGGCCTTGAACACGGTGCCCTCAATGGGCTCGGTGACCAGGGCCAGACGGGGATTGGTGGAGCCGCCGAAGGTGGTGTATTCATCATGACGAACACCCAGATTCAGCAACAGGCCTTTGGCCAGATGCAACTCGGTGAGCAAATAAACACCCCAGTTCTCAGGCGATTGTTTGAAATCGTACCATAGCCAGTAGGGATCCAAATCCCGGGCGCTCATGTCCATCTGAAAGTTGTTCACGTATTCGGCCCCGAAGGCCACGGCGTGATCCCCTGGCAACCGCTTGGTAAAGTCGACCAGGCCCGTCAGTTTTTTGCCGCGGAAATCGTCCACATAGGGATCAGCATAATCCAAAGGGTTGCCCGCGTAGTCCCAATCGTAGGGCCACTCGCCATCCCATTTGAAATGCTGGTAGAAAACCTGGGTTGAAAAATCAAAATCCCAGGGTAGTTTCGTTTTGTATGTGGTGCTCAGGCTCCAGGAAGTGTCCTGGGTTTGGGCGGAATTGTCGTTGAAAATGACCCCAACCGGAGCCATGGGGTTTTGCTTCAAGCGCCACCCGTAAATGGCCTCAAAGGTGAAATCCTTGTAGATGGCCTTGGCCAGCATGCTGTACCACTCTTCTCTGTCGCCATTTTCGAAGACACCGTGGTTGTATTGTCCAGGGTAGTCAAATTCTTCGATGTAGTGGTCCTGACCATCGATCTTGCCATAGGTACCGCTGAGCAACAGATCAAGACCGCTTTCGGTCTCGAAGCCACCCGTGAAACGCATGTTGTGGTTCCCGTAGCTGGCGGCGCCCACCTGCACTTCAACACCGTTGATTTTGTAACCTTCGCGCGTGACCACATTGATGATGCCCAGTACGGCATTGGTCCCGTAAACGGAAGAGGCTGGTCCGCGAATCACCTCAATGCGCTCAATCAGGTCCAGGTCCACGGGGAAACCGTTACCGGTCATCACCCCGCCCACTGAGCCTTCGTTAGTACGAATACCGTCCACCAGAACGAGAATCCGGCTACTCAGATCACCGGGGTTTCCCAGACCGCGTACACCTATATAAGAGTAGTTGCGGTCATAGGTGACGTAGAAACCGCGCAGGCTGGCCAGCACTTCGGCCATGGTGCGGTAACCATAGGTTTTGATTTCTTCCCGGGAAATGATGGTGATGGAGGCGGGCGCTTCTTTGGCTTTTTGCCGAATTTTGGAAGCACCGTAAACCACATTCATTTCCAT
>JAUUYW010000124.1 GCA_030590265.1 Candidatus Krumholzibacteriia bacterium | reverse complement strand
CTCATCTGGGTCGGGCAACCACCGCTCGTCTCACCGCTGGTGTGGGCACCTGGAAAACCGATTACCAGACCGACCTGGCCGGTGTCCTCGAACAGGCTACTGCTCGGGAACGGACCAGCACGGACATCGGTTTTCTGGTCACCAATACCAGCCTGAGCAAAACCCGCTTGCGCTTCGACTACCGTTTCAAAGCAGCCAAGCTCGAAGACAACGTGACTGAAGCAGCCGGTGACAACCAGATCATCGACCAGGACCGCCAAAGCCACCGCGCCAATTTGCGTGTGGGCATCCGCCTGGGACGCAAAACAACTTTGAAAGCGCGTTTCGGCTGGCAAAGTCTGTCGGTGGACCAAACCAACACTGGTGATGACATCTTCTACACCATGGGTGACCGCAAACAGGATCGCTACAGCGCCCGTCTGGCTTTGCAAACCCGCCCCTCCAACAAGGTGCGCCTGAATCTGGGCATCAAGGGTCACGACCAGAGCTTTGAGCGCGAAGATATCGAAGATGTGAAAACCACCAACAGAGCATCCCAGGCCTTCCTCGGCTTCAATTATATGGCCAGCAATCGCCTGACCTTTGTGCTGACCAGCAGCTACGGCCTGGAAAAATACGAGATCAAAGATGGTCCCACTGCCGCCACCGGCATGGGCCCTTTGACTTACGAAGGTACGACCATTCGTTTTGCCCCGGGAGTCATCCTGCAATTGACGAAAAAGATGGAGTTTGAAGCCCATTACGAAGGCGTGCGCTTTGAAGATCCGGGAGACTATCCCGACGAAGGCAATCAGCTGAACAGTGATCTGGACCGGATTCTTCTGCGGGCCGGTTACCGGCTCGGAGAAAGCATGAAGGTCTCCGCCACCTATCGTCGTCATGAATTTGATGAAAACCGCTGGGACGATTACATCATGGACCTGTACAGCTTGTCACTTTCCGGCAAGTTCTAGGGACAGGAGTGGGATGATGATGAAGGGCCGCAACTCAAGACCAGCCAACAGGCGCGAACAGATCCTCCGTGAGGCCACGGTTCTGTTCACGGCTCATGGTTATGAAGGTACGCCCATTCGCGTCATTGCCAAAAGCTGTGGTATCACCGAAGCAGCCATCTATCGCCATTTTGACAACAAGGAACATCTCTACGAATCGGTCATTGGAGAAAAAGCTCAGCAACATGACATCAAGGAGCAACTGGTAGGAATATCTGACCAGGGTTCCATTGAAGATGTGCTCACTGTTGTTGCCGAAAACATTCTCTCTTTGGCCGACCGGGATCCACAACTGATGCAACTCATGTTCCGCAACAGCTTTCAAACCGGCCCGGTTGCTCGAATGCTGTTTCAGGAAATCCGCCTGCCCTTTATCGAATTTTTGGCCAAAGAACTAATCAAACGCCAAGCCAACGGCGAAGTCTGTGATGTGGATGCCTTCACATCAAGTCGTTGTTTTGTGGGCATGGTCATGGACTGTGCCCTCAATATAGGTGTTTGGACCCGGCTGACCAATGAGGAGTTCAAGGCAGAGAACGTCATCTGCAACAATGTACCGATTTTTGCCCGTGGCTTGATCAACAGTGCCGTGTAATGAACATGGCCAAACTCGGGAGTAACCGATGAGAAATTTACTAACTATCAGCGTTTTGTTGCTGGTGCCGCTGTTCTTCCTTTGGGGTTGTGACAACGATACCTCCAACGGTGACGTCCCAGGTGACGGGCCGGAAGGCACCGACCAGACCTGCATCGGCTGTCACTCCAGCCGGGAAAATCTGGAGACCGCCCTGGGCGGCAAGATCGAAGGTTCCAAGGTTCTTGTACCCAACAAGGGAGATGGTTGAGGCGGCGAAGTGCCCGAGCTGGAAGCTTGGGAAAAAGTACTCATCGCCAATAGCAATGGTTCCGAAGCAGCATTCATGACCAGTGTTCATGGTCCCGACTATGAAGGCGATGTCATCGAGCATGCCCTGAGCTGCCAGATGTGCCACAATGGTCCTGCCGACAATACCTTCGCCAACATGGACGAAGCCCACACCGGCATCGTGAGAGACCCCAGCACTGGTGGAGATATTGGCTGCTACCAATGCCATGACCAGTCATTCGGCGTCACTGCGTGCGACAATTGCCACGAGAGCATTGCCGCTGCTTCGGCCAACAGCCTGCACACCAACCTGTGGGGCGAAAAAGCGGCCATTGAGTTGCGCTGTGATTGCACCTTCGACGGCAGTGACTACGAAGACATGTTCACCAACAAATGCGGCGGTTGCCACACCACTTGCGGCCAGTGCCACGTCAGCCGGCCCAACAGCGTGGGCGGCGGCTTCCCCAAATTCGGTGGTGTCGTCTATTCGGCTCACGGTTTCAACCGCACTCCCGACCTGACGGAAAACTGCACGGCCTGTCACGGCAGCCGCGTGGGCGTCGATTTCAACGGCGACCTCGAAGGCAACAGCCGCGACCTTCACCGTGCCATGGGCTGGAAGTGCGAAGCCTGCCACTCCGGCGAAGAACTGCATGGAGACGGCCAGTACGAGGGCGACCACTACAACCATCGTTATGAAGTGGTCACCATGCCTCGTTGCGAGAATTGCCACTCCGACTTGGCGTCCAACAGCTTCCATGATGCCCATGTGGATGGGTATCTCCCTTCGGCCAATCTGCAGTGCCAGGTTTGCCACTCCCAGCCTTACAAGAACTGCACAAACTGTCACAACCTGGTGGCCGATGGCAAGACCGACAAATTCGACATCGACCCCAGTGTGATCCAGTTCAAGATCGCCAAGAACCCCAGCCCCCATCGCACCGAGTACGACTATGCGGTTGTTCGCCATGTGCCGGTGGATCCGGATACTTACGCCGACTGGGGTCTTACCCTGCCCGGTTATCTGGACGAACCCACCTGGAAGTATGCCTCTCCCCATAATGTGCTCAAGAACACTCCACAGACCACTGTGGAAGAGGGCCAGGGCTGTAGTTTCTCGTGCCACAATACGCCGGACACTCCCGAGGGATTCTTCCTGCGTGAAAGCGATCTTTACGATGCGGGGGGCGCACCGCTGCCCGATTACGACGCCAACATTGGCATCGTGATTCCGGACGATAGTCCGGTGTTGGAAGAATTCAAGTAGTAGTATGGCCGGCTCGTCCTGTGTAGTCGGCCAGACAAACGGCGTGGCAATATTGTAATAATTGCCACGACCACACCGGGTCTTCGGACCCTCAAAAGGAGAACGAATATGAAAACGCGTCTGACCTGGCTACTCATTCTTATGCTGGCCCTTTCGGCCTTCTGGGGTTGCTCTGACGATGACGATGACCCCATTACTCCTCCCGCAGCAACTGCTTTTGAAACCATGGCTGCCGCGGGTGCTGCCTACATCAATGACAGTGCCCAATGCCCCGGCGTTTTGGCTGCAGCCACACTGCACGATAACCTTGACCTCTATACGGTCATTGATATCCGACAGGAACAACATTACCTGGAAGGCCACATTCCTGGTGCCTACCGTTCCAGCCTGAGCACTTTGATTGCCGATCTGGCCAACATCCCCAACGACAAACCTTACGTTGTGGCTTGTTACACCGGCCAGTCAGCCGGTCACGCCAAGGTCGCCATGGAAATGCTGGGTTATGGCGACGTATACTCCTTGCTGTTCGGCATGAGCGCCTGGAACACCAGTCTGGACAATTGGACTGCCAATTGCCAAGACAACCTGGCCGTCGCAGAAACAGACAACAACAATGGCGACCTGACAGACCAGACCATGCCCACTCTCACTGAAGACGTTGGCACTGTAGTTGCTGAACGCACCGCTGCCATGTTGGCCGCCGGCTTCAAGGGTAAAAACTACAACGACATCGTTGACGACCTGGATCTGTACTTCGTCATCAACTACTTCGGCGAAGCCGACTACGAAGGCACTGGCGAAGCCGGTGTTCCCGGTCACATTCCCGCTGCCTTCCAGTACACTCCCTACGCCAGCATGGGCATCGATGAAATGCTGCCCAACATTCCCAGCGACATGCCTGTGATTGTTTACTGCTGGACCGGTCAGCACAGCAGCCAGGTCACCGCTTACCTGAACATGCTGGGTTATGAGGCCTACAGCCTGAAGTTCGGTTCCAACAATCTGTTCTACGACGACCTGGAAGCTCACAAGTGGAGCGTAGATGCCCAGAACGATTTTGATCTGGAAATGGGTTATCCTGCCACTGAAACATTTACGACCATCGCCACTGCTCTGCTTGACTACGTCAACGACAGTGAAGATTGCCCCGGTGTCATGAGTGCCGTTTCATTGAACGACAACCTGACCAGTTACACCGTCATCGATATTCGCCAGCTGGAAGCCTACGATGCAGGTCATATTGATGGCGCCTATCACTCCTCAATTGCTACCCTGAAAGCTGATGTCGAAGGCGGCACCATTCCTGACAACAAGCCCTTCGTGGTGGCTTGCTACACCGGCCAATCTGCCGGTCATGCCAAGATCGCTTTGGAAATGATGGGTTATGATGATACCAAGAGCCTGCTGTTCGGCATGAGCGCCTGGAACACCAGTCTGGACAACTGGACCGCCAATTGCCAGAACAACCTGACCACGGTCGAGACCGACAACAACAACGAAGACCTTGTTTGGAACCCCTACCCGACTCTGGAAGGTGAAACTCTGGACGGCCGGGTTGCAACCATGCTGACCGATGGTTTCAAGGCCAAGACCTTCGCCGATATTGAGGACTACCTGGACAGCTACTTCATCATCAACTACTTCGGTGAAGCTGATTATCTGGGCGAAGGTGATGCCGGTGTCCCCGGTCACATCACCGGCGCCTACCAGTTCACTCCTTATGCCAGCCTGGACATCGACGAGATGCTGGGTAACATTCCCCATGACGTACCAGTTGTCGTCTATTGCTGGACAGGACAGCACAGCAGCCAGATCACTGCTTATCTGAACATGCTGGGCTACGAAGCCTATAGCTTGAAGTTCGGTTCCAATGGTCTGTTCTACGACGACCTGGATGCTCACAAGTGGAGCGTAAGCGCACAGAACGATTTCCCACTGATCCCCACACCAGTATTGGTGGCGGGCTTCTAGTTCACTTCTGAATTGGGATTTGAAAATGGGAGGGCCTTCGGGCCCTCCTTCTTTTTGAAGATGGAACCCATGGGGTGTTGCGATCAGAAAAGAGCCAACTCGTCTTCACTTATTCGGTACCAGAGCAAGTTTTGTTGATTGAGAAGACGCAGGTATTCTTCCTCTTCATTTTCATGGATCAAAGAAAGTTTGATATCCTCTTCCCCAGGACGATGGAGGGACAACTGCACCACTTCAACCTCTCCCTTGGATTTGATTTTCGTATCGGTAATGAAATAAACATCGATCTCGCTTTCACCAATGCCAAAGATAACCGTGGTCGTGGTTAGACGTAAAAAGCGGTCGGAATATCGGGCATCGTCCGATTGCCAGATACCGGTCATTTCATCGGGCAACAGGGTTTTACTCTTGGGAAAGTTCACCAAGCCAAACACAACCAGACCAATTCCCAACATGATCAAGATCTTTTTCATTTCACGGTCTCCAAATCGAGATTCAAGTCACTGGATTCGGTGTCGGATTGTTTGCAGAAATCCGGTTTATTGACGGCCTTAAGAAGAGCATCGACAGCTTCTGGTGCAAATTGAAGGCCCCTTCTCTCGCTGATGAACGAAACAACCTTTTCCCGTGGCCAGCCTTCTCGATAGGGACGGTCATAGGCCAGGGCGTCAAAGACATCAGCAACCGCGACGATGCGGGCATAGAGGGTGGTTTCTTCCCCTTTTAACCCGTCTGGATAACCCCGACCGTCCCAATGCTCATGGTGATGTCGAACCATGCTTACAATTTCACCATCGGTGTTGATGGGTTCGAGAATTCTGGCTCCTATGCTCGGATGTTGGCGGATCAGGTCAAATTCTTCATCCGTAAGTTTTCCTGGTTTATCCAAAACATTGTCCGGAATTCCCAGCTTCCCCAGATCATGCAGGAGGGACCCGCGTTTCAAAATTTCCATTTCTTTTTCATCCAGATTCAACTCCCGCCCCAAATCCAGGGCAATTTGGCAAACGCGCTCGGAGTGACCACTGGTCCAGGGAGTCTTGGCATCAACGGCCCGGGCCAGAGTATGCAGAATCCCCCAGTTCATGGCGTTCAGGTTTTGCATCAAATTGGCATTGGACAAGGCCACCACAAACTGGTCTGCCAGCTGACGGGCCAAGGGAATCTCCACCTTCTTCAGGCGTTCGCTAAATAGACCTTCACCCAAAACCGAAAGTTGGGGATAACTCAAACTCACTGCGCCAACCAACTTATCTTCCAAAAACATGGGCAATACCAACTGGGCTGACTCCGCCCCTGCTGTTGCCAGGGAAATAAATCGCGCCCACGAAGATCCGGGCATATGGACCCAGTGATCCGGTGAATCCTTGAATCCCTGGGTATTCTGGACTCCGAGGGGAAAACTACCCAAATCTTCCGCACCCTTGGCATCCTGATCCGCCTTGACCAAAACAGCCTTTGTGCCTTTGTCTTCCATCAGGCAAAGGATGACCGCGCCGCAAGCGAGCACATTGCCCATCCGCGTAGTCAGAATTTCCACAATTTTATCTTTTTCCAGAGAGGAAAGCGCCGCTCGTCCAATTTCTCCCACACTGTTCATTGTTTCGAATTGCCGTCCTAGCTGGCGAGACATCTCGTTAAAGCTACCAGCGAGATCCTCAAGTTCGTCGTTGCTTTGGATCTGGAGGTCCATGTCAAATTTTCCTGCAGCCACCTTCTTGGTTCCTTCGCCCAAAACGGCCAAGGGTCGCAAGGTGCGGCGGATCTGCACCAGACTGAGCAGGGTAATCCCGGAAATGCTCAAGACAATTACAAGGAAGAACCAGGTGGCAAAGCCCTTGACTGGTGCCAGAACATCGGAAACAGGTCGGCTCGTGGAAATGACCCAGCTTTCACTGACAAAATTACTCCCCAGAAACAACTCCCACTGACTGACCAAATGGTTTTGGCCACCTGCCCGCCAACGAAACTGGGCCTGACTCTTCTGCCCGGAACCCAAAGACTGAATCTCTGGTAAATCCTCTGGCTGGGAGCTGTAGAGGAAATCACCATTCCTGGTCAAAACATGGAACTCACTGGAAACCGGCTTGAAGTCCATGCCGGATTTTTTCCCGATACCAGCCTGCTCCAGTTCGCACATCAGGAATGACTGGCCATCAGGAAAAAGTTTGACCATATAGACATGAGCCAGTGTATTGGGATCGCTCTCGCTGAAGATGAGTGTCCTTCCACCCGCCATGAGTTCCTTTTGGACCTTGGTTAGAACCGGCCAAGGAGCCTCATCCGGTGAAGGTGTTTTTGAGGAACCATCAGCCTCAAATTGGGCCACTCGAGAAAAGCCCCCGGAGGCTAAGGGATGTTCAACATCCCATGGTTGATCCTGCAAGCCGCCTTGTTCAATGACATGGTGCAATTCGGTTTCCAGATCCATTAGATTCATGAATACGAACATGCCGCTGTTCTTGGCCGACACCTGCAACGAACGATAAGCCTGCTGGGTCAATTGGTTGGTAACATTGAAATAGGTGAGACCGGCCAGCAAAGCTATGGGCACCAGGGCGCACCCGAAAAAGAGCAGGAAAAGACGGCGTCCAATCCGACTGGAGAAAAATTCAGTTTTCCATCTTTGACCCATAATGCCTCAATAGTTCTTGGCCAGGCCCACATAAGAGCCGTTGTTTGCCCGCACAATGTCATCGTGTGATCGTCCGGCGGTAAATGGGGGTGACGATTCTCCATCTTTACCTTTGCTGTACAAATCAAAATCGCTGTTCACAGGCACCAGGAAATGATCTTTCCTCATGCCTTTGGCCTTCTTTTCCAGATTGGCAATCTTCGTGTATTCGTAGGGATTACCCCAGGGATCCAGAAAATCTGCTCTACCAATTTCAGCCAGGGTCAGGGGATAATCTCCCGCCAATGCCAAATGGGACCCGATCTCTTTTTCTAAAGTGCGAACGTCAACCATGGCCCGGGCGTTGCGGGTGTTTTCCACATAAGAAATCATTTTCGGAATGGCAATGGCCATCAAGATACCGATTATTACCGTCACTACGGACAGCTCAATTAAAGTGAATCCCTCTCGGTTTCTACGAATTGGCATTTTCTTTATCCCGGATTTTCAAACGCAGTTTTTCAAGGGATGCCGCCAAATCCTTGAACTCATCATTTTTCCGCAACGATATGGGTGGGATATCTTCCCCCCTGGCCATTTCATCGATATTTTTATGAATCCGGTACAAAGGACCGGCAATGCGATGACTGTAGATCAAAGCCCACAAGCCCACACACATCAAAACCGAAGCCATGACCAAATACAAAACACGCTTGGTTGAATTCCAACGATAGATAGTTTCTTCATAGCCGGATTCCAAACTCTTGGTCAGTAAAACCAACTCACTTTTTATTGATTGGACCTCAGCTATTAGTTCAGGACTGCAATCATCAGTTTCCAGGTTGGCCACCGACTGTTGTAGTTCATAGATGGGCACCATTGGCTTTTCCCGGCTGTCCTTGAGGATCAGTTCACCATTGTCAAAAATGAAATAGACGCAGAAGATGGTCATGACCAATGCCGGTAGCACGCTAAAGGCCACATAGGTCAACTGGCTGGACTTGTGGACCAGATAGGTCCGACGTCGGAAAATGCCAAACATTGCAACACCCCTCATTGGATTTATTACCTCGGATAATATTTTCGGCACCAAGTG
>JAUUYW010000300.1 GCA_030590265.1 Candidatus Krumholzibacteriia bacterium | reverse complement strand
GGTCATTCATCTGTTCCATCATCCGATCACTCACCGGACTCCCTCCTGGCCATGACCCAATCCACGTCCCGGGCCAGGCCTTCGGCAAAAGAAATGCTCGGTTTGTAAGCAATGGTTTTTTCCACATGGGTGCGGTCGGCAAAGGTGTCTTTCACATCACCCAGGGCCACCGGGTGATACTCCACCACCGGGTTGAGATCAGGGCGGCGGTTCTTGAGGATGTCCGTCAGCATGTCGAGACAATCACTGAACACCATGCGGCTGCCGCCACCAGTGTTGAACACCTCCCATTTCTCATCACAGGAAACAGCCAACAGATTCGACCGCACCGCATCGCCCACATAGGTGAAATCTCGGGTTTGGGAACCGTCGCCATACACGCTGAAGACTTCACCATCAAGGGCTTTTTCAATGAAGATGCGGAAGGCCATGTCCGGCCGCTGACGGGGCCCGAACACTGTGAAATACCGCAGACTGCTGGTGGGCACACCAAAGTTCATGGAATAAAGCACACACAAATGTTCTGCCGCCATCTTGGTCACCCCATAAGGCGAGCGAGGCTGAGGCAGGGCTTTTTCAGTCACCGGCAATTCGTCTTGATCCCCATAAACGGAACTGCTGCTGGAGTAGACAAATCGTTCCAGGGTGCCTTTCACATCCTCGTGTTTGCAGGCTTCGAGCAAACGCTGGGTAGCCATGACGTTTCGGCTCAGGTACTCACTGAAATAGTCTCCCCAACTGGCGCGCACACCAGCCTGGGCAGCCAGATGGAAGCAGGCTGTTTTGCCTTGGAGCAAGGCTACCGGATCCACATCCAGCAACTCTTTCTGTACAAATTTGAAACCATCAATATTTCTGAAACCCGACAGGTTCTCATGCTTGAGGTTCACATCGTAGTAGTCAGTCAGACAGTCCACACCCGTGACGTGGCAGCCCAGCTCCAGCAGAGCCTCGGTCACGGTGCTGCCAATAAATCCGGCGCATCCGGTGACCACGACTTCAGCTCCGGGCTGCAGCACATCGGTGACCCGTTTGGGCAATGATCCAACGATTTCCTGAAGCTCATTTTTGTTCATCTTGGTCCCCCACAGCATCACGGATTCGTTGGTTTTCACGATCCATTTGCTGTTCACGCATTTCGACGAGCCCCTGATCCATGGCCGGATCCCGCTGGCCGGTTTGTTCCTGCCAGGAATCGGCCACCTGGGTGGCTTCGCGGATTCGTCCGATGCTCTGGTAAAGGCTGAATTGAACCTGGTAGTAGAACAAGCGATCCGGATCATCGACGATGCGTTCGGCCAACCACTCCAGGGCCAGTGACGTCACCCCACCACGAACCAAACCACTCAGGGTTGAATAAACCACTCGCTCTTCCAGTTCACGCGGAACATTTTCACTGAGGGAAGTGAGGAAATCCTTGGCATCCTGGTCTCGGTAAGCCTGGACCAGAAGCAAGGGATAAAGATCCAGGGTCTGTTCATTCCAGGGGGAAATTCTCAGGCAGGCTTCAAAGGCAACCAAAGCCCCGGTAAGATTGCGGGCGTACTCCACCGAGTCGGTGTCGGCCACTCGCTGGGCCCTCATGAAGAACTCATACCCGGCCCGGTTCAGGGCCGCGGGATAGTTGCCAAACAGATGATCGGCGTTGACCCCGCGGTAAACATCGGTTCGCGCTTCTCCCAACATCTCCTTCAGCGTGTCCAGGGCAGCCATGCTGAGGGACTCTCCGGTCTTACCCAGAATGACACTGCCTTGATCAGTTTGAAAACCGCGATATGCATTGAAGACATCATGACGTTGTTGGCTGTCACTGTCCATCAAGGCATCCATGCGGTAGGTGCCGAGCATATTCTCCAGAACTTTTTCAGGATTGGTCACCGGATCACCAGAAGGCGACGCCTTGTCCGTCAGGCGGTAAGCCATACCTTCCATCTGCAAATTGGGAAAATACCTGATCATGTTTTCAGAAGGAATGGTCACCGCGAAAAAAACCGGTCGTCTCTCCCGCTTATAATTTGTGGTGATGACGTCATGCACCACAAAATCCTTGATCATGATGACGGTTTCCTGACCGGTTTCCGGGTCCACATACCGGCGATGCTTCAAATTATCGATTTCTTCCTCGGTGTTGGCCAAATCCAAGGGAGGATCGGAATTTTTCAATTGCTTGACGTACCAAGGCAGGTTCACCAGGGAGAGGTTGACCACGGTGACATCTGTGCGGAAATGCTCCACCGCCTGCAGGTACCAGATGGGGAAAGTATCATTGTCACCATTGGTGAAGATGATGGCGTTTTCATCCAGCCCAGCTAAAATATTCCAGGCGTATTCGTAGGAAATTCGATTTTCCGAACGGTCGTGTTCGAAATATTTCCGTTCCATGGGGTTGACCTGGAGCAGGGCAATAAGAATCAACACTGCCGCAGTCACCTTGGCCATGGGTGTAAATGGAACCTGGGCCAAACCCTTGCGCCAGTCACCTCCCAGCTTCTGGATGGCAGCCGCGCTCTTGCCTTCGGCCCCCACGGCAAAACGCATCAGACTCGAAGCACCCAACCCGATGAAGATGGCAAAAAACAAAAACGCCGCGAAGTAGAAATAATCACGCTCGCGCACTTCGTGGTCGGAAAAATTCAAAACCAGGGTGAGGATTTCACCGTTGAAAAGATAGTTCACCACCGGCAGCAGGATCAGCGGCATCAGACGCCGGAAACCCTGCACCAGGCCCACAACCGCCAGCAGAAACGGCCCCAGGAAAGAGGATGCGGCAGCCAACTTGCTTCCGTTGTGACCCAGGAAGTAAAACTGGTTCAGCAGGTAGTTGTAGTAATAGCTGTATTGCCAGAACAAGGGAGCCTTGCGCACGCCATCCTGAAGTTTGGGATACTGCTCACGGCGCAGCACCGACATCAGGGTATCGAAATTTTCGGGATCGGTCTGGTTGATGAAAGGTTCCGGAACGGCTGACGCCCGAATCATCATGATCAGGTGAACCGTCAAGCCGATAAAGAACAGGGCACTGCCCAGAAGAACAAAATTGCGTCGCTGGAATGTTCGCAGCAGCACAAGAGCCAAATACACCATGAGGGAGCCCACGATGAGGGCGTTGTCCCGGATCATGGTTGAAGCCATGAAAATGGCCAGACCCGAGCTCATCAGCAGCAAATCCTGCCAAGGGAGTTCACGTTTGCTGGAAAAAAGGATGAGCACAAAAATACCAGGATAAACCAACAGTGTTCCCAGATGGAAGCCAACTCCCAGACCCAGGAGGTAGATAATCAGCAGCAAAAGACGGCTGCTGGCTTCTTTTTCCCGGTAGTCATACCACTTGAGGGCCAACCAGGTCAGCGTCGCCAACATAAAAGCCGACAGTCCATACACCTCGGCTTCAACGGCGTTGTTCCAGAATGTTTCACTGAAAGCCAGAAAAAGTGCGCCAACAATACCCCCTATATGGGCCGCCCAGCGGGCATCAGGATGGGTCCGGCGGGACAACTCCCAGATAACCAGATAGATCATCATCACGGCCAGGGAGCTGAAGAAAGCTGACATGAAGTTAATAGCCCAGGCCGTGCGCATGGCCGGTTGGGTGATGTCCGCATTGCCCAGTATGACGTCGAAAACCCGACCCACCAGAACATACAGCGGTGTTCCCGGCTGGTGGGGCACCCCAACGATGTGACTGGTGGTGATGAATTCACCGCAGTCCCAAAAATCGGTGGTGGGCCCAAGGGTCAGGGTGTAAAGCACCAGAGTCAGCAAAAATACGCCGGCCGCCACCAGAACCTGGGGCCTGAGATACCATTTCTCAGTCAAGACAACACCTTTTCAAAAGTTAGAACAAACAAATCCACGAGAGCACACGAGCCCGATCATGACCGGACAAATTTAACACACCAAAAAGCAGGCAACAACTGCCCACTGCACAAGTTCCGATCATTTCTCGGCAAACTCGTTCCGACGGCCCCATCGGCCCAACCAGAGCAGAACACCGCCTTGGAGGCTGAAAGTCACCTGCACGAGATAGGCGACCATTTCAACGGCCACCCCTTCGCTGGCTGACAAACCACAGAAAATCAATAGTGTCGCGGCAACTGATTCACGTAACCCAATGCCATTGATGGTAATAGGGAGAATCAGGCTCAAGGCCAGCATGGGCACCAGAACCATCAACTGAACCATCTGCTCCAGGTTCAGGGCCAGCCCCAATCCATAGGCCACCAGCAAATGAGTGACCATGCGCAGAAACTGGATCAGAATACTGAAAAGGAAAATAAAATTCAACCAACGCACTCGGGATCGGAACAAAGCCAACTCCGAGGTCACGCTTGAAAGCCAGTTGGCCAGCCGAATCCAGCCCCAACGCCGCAACAAGGCCGGCAAGGAGGTCCCCAAACGCCGGGAAAGCAACAAGGCCAGCAGCATGACCAAAGCCAAAGTAGCCGGGATTAGCAACAAGGACGAGGTTGGCAAAGAAATTTGCCGGACGGC
>JAUUYW010000372.1 GCA_030590265.1 Candidatus Krumholzibacteriia bacterium | reverse complement strand
TGCGGTGCCTGTCGATTCCTACGACAGTTATTGGGTTTCCAGCCAGGACAAGAATGTCCATCGTGTGGATTCTGAGGGAGAATTTCTGGTGGTGGCTTCGGTGCGCTGGCAAGGTGAAGAGGGTGGTGGCCCCACCAAGGGTTTGGACCTGATGAACCTGGATCCGTCCGGCCAGTTGTTTTTGAATGATGATACCTACTTTTTGGGGATGGATTGGCCACAATACGCCCTCAGCAGCGGTTTGCTGCACGTGGCCTCCGGCGACATGTACTGGTTGATTGACCTGGCCGACTTTCCACCGTCGGCGGCCACCCATGAAACAGGACACACCACGAACAAACCTCTTGTGGCCACTGCCAACACGGTGATCCACGGTCCCTCCAATAGTCTTTTTGAAGTCTACGACGTGCGGTTCCCATTTTTCGTCTCGCCTGATCCTGACTGGAGTGGGCCTGCCTATCATGATATTGCCACCGGCCAGGTTTCGAATGGTTTCATGCTCAAGGAGAAAACTGTCTGGAGCGGTATGGTCTTCAGCTATTACGCCTACTTGTATGATGTGAGCAATCCACTGGCGGCTCTGGAAATCGCAACCTACTCCGCCAGCGGCGGGCCTGACGATTTTGAGGACGCGTCCTTGTGTGATGCCGACTCGGAAAGGGTCATCATGGCCATGGTCTCCAACTATGGCAGCGGGTGCCAGCTATACGACCGCAGCACGGGCGAAACTCTTTCCACAAACTTGCCATACGGAGGAAGTGCTGTTTTCGACGATTCACGCATCTACCAACTGACCTCCGACATGGATGTTGTTCCCGGCCTTTCCATCCTGGATGCCAGCGAACCCGGAGCAGTCAGCGAACTGGGTTTCCTGTCGGGGAACTTCAGTTACACACCTTTCGTCATCGAGCAGAACATCGTGGTGGTCTTCGATTATGATTTGAATATTTACGACCTCAGCGATCCGGCGGCTCCGGTTGAGTTGAGCTCTCTTGCGGGTCTTGGCGGTACCATAATGGCGCAGCAAGACGACCGACTTTATCTCAACACTACTTTTGGCGATTTCGTTGCCATCGATATTTCCAATCTGAACGCCATCTCAACAGTTTGGGAATCATCTTCCATGGGAGTCCGGAGTGTTGACTTGAATGGCGATCTGGCAGTGATGGCCATCAACGACAATTTTGACAATTTTCTGCAAATCTTTGACCTGGTTTGCAATCCCACGGGCCCGGTGGCCTTGAGTCCGCCTTTTCCTTCGGAAGAGGGTGTCTATGGCGCGCTTTGGGATGGCGACGTTGTCTATGACAACCGAATGCAGGTCTATGATGTCTCCCAACCATCGGCACCAAACTATCTTGGGCGCGGGGTGGGTTCAACCAGGGGCATGCATCGGGATGAACAGTGGATCGTGACCGGGGCAGGATGCTTCCCTGCTCAATGTGTGGTCTCCGGTGTGCCTGATGACGATGGGGCGACGCCCACACCCTCCGCCAGATTCAACCTCCAGGTCGCACCCAACCCCTTCAACCCCCAAACTCTTGTGAGCTTTGAGATGCCCATGGCCGGTGAGGCCCGGTTGATTCTTTACGACATCGGAGGGCGTCAAGTTCGCACTTTGATGCAGGGGCATTTTCCTGCCGGGCGGCAATCGGTGACTTGGAATGGTTGTGATGATCAAGGTCGAGCTCAGGCTAGCGGGGTTTATTTCGCCAGGTTGGAAGTGGGATTGCAGGGGGAATCGACGAAGTTGGTTTTGTTGCGGTGATTTGGAGAAAAAACTATTCTCCCCAAAGAAAAACCTTGCATTTTTAAACAGCGTCTTTAATAATACACGGTATGAAGCGAAGCTATCAAACTCTACTCAAGGAATACCTCACACTTTTCCCCTGTGTGGCAATTATTGGCCCACGCCAGTGCGGCAAAACAACTTTACTTGATAGTTTGGACAAATCCTGGCGGTTGTTTGATCTCGAACGGGGTAGCGATTTTCAGGCTATTGCGGATGATTCCGACCTCTTTCTAAGCTTGCATAAGGAAAAAATTGCCATCGACGAAGCACAAATCCATCCTGCTTTGTTTCCTGCTTTACGGGTCGCCATCGATGAAAACCGTCAGAAGATGGGGCGCTTCATTATCACCGGTTCCAGCTCACCTGATTTAACTCGCTCGATTACGGAGTCCCTTGCGGGCCGTATCGGGATCATTGAAATGTCACCGCTGGGATATTCGGAAATATACCCAACAGATGATCCAGGACTGATCGACCTGCTGTTGGATAAAAAGAACAGCGCTGCCGATCTTATGGCAAAGGGGAGTGCCAGAACGGAACTGAAGGAACTCACCGACTATTGGTTTAAGGGCGGCTATCCAGAGCCTTGGCTAAAAAATACCCATCGATTCCACGAGCTCTGGATGGACCTATATGTGAGGGCCTATGTTTTGCGAGATGTCGCCCGGCTTTTCCCTGGTTTGAATCAAGAAAAATTTCGGATTTTTGCCCGGATGTTGGGTGGTCTTTCCGGCCGGGTGGTGAACCAGGCTGAAGTTTCTCGAGCACTGGGTGTCTCTCCTCCAACAGTCCGTGACTATTTTGAAATTGCTGAAGGGTCATTTCTTTGGCGAAATTTGCCCGCTTTTACTCGCAACGTGACCAAGCGGGTGGTCAAACACCCAAAGGGCCACCTGCGGGACAGTGGATTGGGCCACCATTCTTTAAGAATTCCTGATGTGACTGCCCTTCTATCCCACCCTCAGGCGGGCGCATCATGGGAAGGCTTTGTTGTTGAGGAAATATGCCGGCAACTGAATCAGCGTGGTATTGGTTTCGATGCTTTTCACTACCGTACAGGTGGTGGGGCAGAGGTTGATCTTATCCTTGAAGGAATGTTTGGTCTGGTTGCTGTTGAGATAAAACTTGGGCAAAGGGTGCGCCTGGACTCTTTGCGAGGACTTCGTGATTTTGTAAGGGATCATGGATGCAGGTTTGGGGTGGTTCTTAGTAATGAGGACCAGGCCAGGATGATAACGGAAGAGATTGTCAGTATTCCGGTGCGGTTTCTATAGGATAGTTATTCCCTGGAATCTGGTGTCCTCAGGTTTTTGGGACTATTTCAACCAATAGTCCACAGGCTTGGCAGGTGTTTTTTAATAAAACCTATCGAACCAACATCATAGGCCGATTCAACGTCCCTTCCCCGGAACGCAAACGAGCAAAATACTTACCCGAAGCACAGGCGCGCCCCTGGCTATCAGTACCATCCCAATGAATTTCCTGCCGCCCACCGGCCTGATGACCACTCAACAAGGTCCGCACAAAATGCCCGGCCACATCATAAACTGACAGTTCAACATTAGACGGCGCCGCCAACTCGAACGGGATCACTGTCTGCGGATTGAAGGGGTTCGGATAGACCGGGTGCAGTTGGGCCCAGACGGTGATTTCCGCTGATGGCGAAGCTGATACCGGGCTATAGGGTTCACTGAAAAACCCATCGAGAATAAACTCAACGTTGGTCCGCAACTGATCATGGTTCATCCGGTACGGCCGCCCGCAAATCAAGGCCAGCTTGGCGCCGTCAGGACGCAAGGCACCGCCGCCCATCGGTTCGGCGATCACACCAACGCCTCGGATGCCAGGGAACCCGGTTGTATCCTGAAACAGAAGCGTGCTTTCAGGGCCAACAGTGGGAGAGAAAACATCGAC
>JAUUYW010000042.1 GCA_030590265.1 Candidatus Krumholzibacteriia bacterium | reverse complement strand
GGAAGTTTCATAACTGAAGAATGTGAAGTCGTAACCCGGCTCGGTGTTGTGACTGAAAACACCACTGACTGTGACATCGCAAGGCCCTGCAGAATTGGTCACTGTGTAGGTGAACTGGAGAACATCATTCCAACCGTTCCCATAACCACCTTCAACATCAGGAGCCGCGCAGGCAGGGAATGTTTCATCTCCACAGTACATGGCCAGGTTGTTAGGCGTGGAGTTCAAATCTGCTGCGTTGTAGTCACTGATGTGCCAGTGGCTCTCGCTGATCTGGGTGACATCCATGGAAGTCCAGCCATTCCAGGCTGGATCACCATTGGGATTTTGAAATTGTCCGTTGACCTGGGCACCACTGCCCCAGGGACCCACCAGAAAAATCGTATCACGAGAAGCCCCGGCAAAATCCGTCAGGCTCCCATGGAACTCGCTTCGATGATCGAGAGTCATTTGTGGGTAGTCGGCTGCAAGAGCAGGGATGGAAGAGATCAAAGACAGAATCAGACAGGCGAAAATGGCGAACTTGAACATGTTCTCCCCCTCGAAGACATGACCAGAGACAGCAAAAATTCCTGAGACACCAAGATAGTGAGGCCAAACGTTGAGCGAGCGGCCATCACATGATTGTACAGTATTGCGAAGGGGAAATCAAATCACTGTCCAACCATCCTTATTCACATTTGCTGGAAGTTCGGCAAAGTAACCGTCCATCAAACAGGTAACACCCTTCATCATTACCCCGTTTATACTCAATTTTGCGAATGCTCCCATCGTTGTACCGCACCGAGATGGTGCCCGATTGGTAATCGCCCTGAATAACCCAACTGCCTTGCCCGCCACTCTGACTGGCCGTGCCCCAGGCTCCTGTCTGATTGCCACCCGCATCACTCATTGTTCCCGAGTAGCCCGATTCGCTGTAGTCGGTGTAAGTGCCATCGGGGCACAAACCGTACTTTGTTTCCGTGGAACCCGAATACCCCCACCAGGTACCGGCTATTTCGCTGGCCAGTTTTTCATCATTGGGACCAGCGGGAGCTGCTTTGCCCGAAGCGGCTGCCGCCATTTGCTCTTCCAGTTCCTTCATGCCGACGTCACCATAATTCATGGCTCCCGTGGGATCACTCAGGTCGATATCCCGGCGCACGTTTTCCTCCAACACGACTACATCCTGGACAATTTCTCCAATTTTCAATTGGTAGTGCCCTGGCTGCAGTCCCTTGAAGTCGTACTTGCCAAAGAAATCCGCCTGGTCCGTGGCCAAAGCCTTGCCTGTGCTACCGTTGAGCAGCAAAACTGTTGAACCTGCGGCGGCGGTTTGGGAATCCTTACCCACATATCCGTGAATGGTGTATCCGGTTTCGGAATTTCCTGCTGGAACGGTGGCGCAGGAAGCCAGAAGCAAGGAGAGAGTCGCGATGGCCCCAAAAGCAAAAAATAAACGAGACATGACAGCTTCCTTTCGATGGCAATGGAATGGATCCAGGACCAATTGTGAGCTTCAGTCCCGGTTCTCGGAGTTCTCCGGACCTTCAATCCCCACCCGACCAGTCATGCGCACCAACTCAACCAGGGATTCCGCCTCCATCTTTTCCATAATTCGGCCCCGATGAACCTTGATGGTTTTTTCTGAAGCACCCAGATCGTAAGCAACCTGCTTGTTGAGCATGCCGGTGATCAGCATCTCCATGACCTCACGTTCCCGAGGCGTCAGGCGGTTGATTCGCTCCCAGATAGCCCTGTTCTCAAGGCGGGTGATTTGCAATTCTTCGTAACCGGACAGGGCGCGGTTGATGGAGTCGAGCAAATCCTGGTCGTGGAATGGCTTGGGCAGGAAGTCCTGGGCTCCATCCTTCATGGCCTTGACCGCCATGTTGATGTCCCCGTGACCAGTGATGAAAATGATGGGGATGATGGATTTTCTTTTCTCCAGCTCCTTTTGCAGATCCAGCCCACTCATGCGGGGCATGCGCACATCCAGCACCACACAGGAAGGAACTTCGGGGCGGTCGTAGTCCAGAAATTCCTTGGCAGACGAAAATGTCCGGTAATCCAGGCTAATGGATTTCAAAAGGCGCTCCAGAGCCCGACGCATGGATGAATCATCGTCCACCACATAAACAATGGGGTCCGGGAGATTCAAATTTTCCTGGGTCTCATCCTTGCGGGTCACGCGATTCACCTCATTCTGTTGCCGGGTATCCTTTTGACGAAACAAGCTCCATCGTAATTTAACCAGAGACGCAAAGGCCTGATCGTTTTCCTGAAGGGCAAAAGTCAAAGCCGCACTGGCTGAATTCGAGATTTGGCCGGATTTAATGGGATCCAGGGCCCTTATCAAGTGTCGCCGGGTGGACGCCAAATATTGGTGCATTTGATGCACCTGCTCGGTCAGCTCCAAGAAAGTCGTCCCCGGTATTTCGAGGCTTCCTCCGGAAAGCTCATTATTGATCTTTTGTGGCTGACCTTTCAAGTCCTAATCGTTTCTGTTCGGGGACATGGATCTCAAGTATAATGTTTTGAGTAGTATCGTTATTTTCTGCTGCGAAAACAATTGGACCAAGGTCTCATTCCCGTAGGAAGGTTTTTTTTGCGAAACCTGATGATTCTGATGGTCTCCGCTTTGTTCATCCTGTTCACAAATGTGCCTGTTTATTCCCAAGATGTGGAAGATCCAGTGGCTGAACTGCTTTCCCAAGCTCAGGATTCTCAGCGCAACGATCCTCGCATGTCACTTGGATTTGCCCAAAGAGCCCTGGTTATGGCCACAGAGCTGAACCGGGACAAACAACGATGCCAAGCCCTGATGACCATGGGCATCGCCAATTATTACCTGGGTGAATACCGCCTGGCTTTGCGAAATTATCAGGATAGCCTGGCTTTGGGCCAGATGATTGGCGATGCAAGCAATTCAGCCAGGGCCCTGAGCAACATAGGCGTCATTTACTTCATTTGGGGAGAGCACGACAAAGCCCTCGATTATTACAATCAGGCCCTGGCTTTGCATCAGGAAATGGACGACAAAGCTGGCTCCGCTCCCATCATCAACAATGTGGCCAATGTGCACCATACTGCCGGAAATTTCGAGCAGGCCCTGATTTATTACAAAAAATCCATGGCCTTGTATCAAGAGCTTGAGATGACCGGAATGGTGGCCAGTTCCCACAACAACATCGGCCTGCTGCTTTATGATCATGGGGATTATTCAGATGCTCTCGAGCACCTTGAAACAGCATTGGCCCTGGGAGAAACCATCCATGAAAAGCCGGGCATGGCCTTGTCATTGACCAATATTGGTTTGGTTCTTGAGAAGCAGGGGCAATTGGCTGAAGCCCTTGATCAACATCAACGATCCCTGGAAATTCGCAGAGAGCTTGAAGACCGTCAGGGTGTATCGGTTTGCCTTCACAATATTGGAAAAATTTACACCAGGCAGGGCTCTTTCGATCGAGCCATCGAACACCTGAATCAAGCCTTGGCCATGTCCGAGGAAATGGAAATCCAGGAGTTGATGCGAGACAACCTCTTGGGCCTTGCCGAAGCTTATGAATTGGCTGGGGATCCAGCCCAAGCCCTGGACTACTATCGCCGTTACCAAGCAGCCCACGACAAGTTGTTCAACGAAGAACAGACCCAGCAAATGGCCGCCGCCGATGCTCGGTTTCAAGTGGAGTTGAAGGATCAGGAAATTGAGGTCCTCACCAAAGAGAAAGAGATTGAGAAATCCCAGCGGAATTTTCTGATGATGGCCGTGGGCCTCACCCTGGCCATTTTGATCCTGATTTTTAACCGGTATCTTTTCCAGAAACGAGCTCATCAACAAATCAGTTTGGCCAACGAAGCCATCAGCCGGGCTCATTCCGACCTGGAAAAAGCATCCAGGGAGGAATTGGCTCATGTGGGCAGGGTGGCCACCATGGGTGAACTGGCAGCAGCCTTTGCCCATGAGTTGAACCAGCCCCTGGGCGCCATCGTGGTCAACACCCGGGCGGCCAACAATTTTTTGGACTTAAATTCGCCGGACCTTATGGAGACAAAAGCTACCCTGGGCGACATCCGTTCCGATGCCGATCGGGCCCAGCAAATCATTTTGCGTTTGCGGCGAATGATGCGCAAGGAAGAATGGCAATCCGAAACCCTGGATGCGAATCAAGTGGTTCGCGAAGCCGCGGCCTTCCTGAAATCAGAATTCAAGGCCCAGGACGTTAAGATGAATCTCGACCTGGCTGAAGATTTGCCCGCCATCTCAGGAGACCGAATTCAACTTCAACAGGTATTCCTGAATGTTATTCAAAATGCCTTCGCGGTGGCACAAGGCACAACAGATGCAGCAGTTGTCATATCCACCAAACGCCTGAACCGAAACACCCTTTGCCTGGATGTCCATGATTCCGGTCCCAAAGTTTCCGTGGAAGTTCTTTCGGATATGTTTGTACCCTTCGTCACTCCCAAGGACGAAGGCTTGGGTATGGGTCTTCCCATCTGCCGCACCATTGTGGAAGCTCATGGTGGGGAGATTACTGCAAAACAAAACCCGGACCGAGGGTTGACGGTCCGGGTTGCATTGCCGGTGTTGGCAACGGAGAACTGAGAAGCTTACTCCTTGACTACAGAAGCTCCTTCGATGATCACGTGGTACTTATACCCGGCACCAAAATCCTTATCCACTGAAAGCTTGCCGGTAATCAACACCAGATCCCCGACCTGGGCATGACCATCGGAAGTCACCGTGAGGTCGCTGGTAGCAGCATCACCGCTGCCATCCTGCACATGCAGCCAGTTGGTTCCCATGATGTTGCGGCTGAATTTGACCACCCGGCCGCGCAGGACCACTTCTTTGTCGGCCAGTTCGGCGGCCTTGGTGTAGATCTCGGCCACGGTGTAACCACCGGAAGCTTTGGCCACACCCTCGACTTTGGCATTCTCCAGAACTGTTTTGGTGCCGCTGACGGGATGGTCGGACCCACCCATGTCACCCATGCCACCCATCGCACTGGGCATGCCGCCACCATCACCGGCGGGAGCTTCGCCATCCTTGTAGATATTTCCTACAAAGAGAATGGTCTCAAAGGTCCGGTCCAAACTCTTGGCGTGGAAATTTCGCATTTCCATGGCGCCTTCAAAGGTGGCTTTTTCACCGACAACCAACCCGGCGGTGGCCGGCCCGGCGATCCAGACTATCTCAACACCCATGTCCAGGTGCACATAGGAATATCCACCCGAATCCATGGTCTCGAGGATGATGCCCCCCAACTCGGTCGCTGCGGCGGGATGGTCGTGGCCGGCATGTTCATCGGCAGCCTGGGCCATGCTTTCAGGTTCAATGTCCCGGGTGGTGGCCTCTTCCTGGCAACCGGCCAACACAAAAACAACGAGGCTCATGGCAAGGATCAAAAGGGCAAAACGCGCATTCTTTTTCACGGGAAGTCTCCTGGGTTTTCAATCGAAAGGCCGGGTTATGGGCACCCGGCCCATTGGTTCTTTTCCACCCGGCAAAAATAGTCTTCACCGGGCCGGAGGGCAACTACTCCGGTTTGCCCAGCAGCCTGAACATCTCTTTTTTATAGGTTTCCACCCCCGGTTGATCGAAGGGATTCACTCCGAGCAAACGGCCACTAATGCCCACCGCTTTTCAAACATATACAGCAACCCTCCGATGACCTCGGGAGTGATGTTGTCGATTTCCAAGCTTGTGCAGGGCACTCCGCCAGCACCGTGGGCGCGTTTGGTGCCTTCGTAGGCCTTCCAGTTGATATCGTCCAGGGTTCGCCCGGCCAGATAGTTCAGGCCATCCAGATTGCCACCTTCGGATTCATCGTTGGGCACTGTCAACCGCGAGACGGCGTTGCGCACGCAAAGGAAGGTTTCCTGCAGGTTGCGACGACCGTCCTGAATATACTGGCCCATGCTGTGCAAATCAGTGGTGAACACCGTGGAGGCGGGGAAAATGCCTTGGCCTCCTTTGCCTTCACTCTCGCCAAAGAGTTGCTTCCACCACTCCTGGATGGTTTGCAGATCACCGTGAAAGGTGCTCATCACTTCGGTGGTGAAACCCTTGGTGTAGAGACCGTGCCGCACCGCAGCGTACAAATGCGCGGGATTATTGCGCAAATCAGTGGATTGGCAGGCGATCCTCATTTTTTGGGCACCAGCCACCAGAGCCCTCACGTCGATACCGGCGGCGGCCAGGGGAATCAGCCCTACCGGGGTCAGCACCGAGAAGCGTCCGCCAACATCGTCCGGAATCACAAAAGTTTCAAAACCTTCACTGTCGGCCAGCTGTCGCAGGGCGCCGCGGCTGCCATCGGTCACCGCAGTAATCCTTCGGGCCGCTTCGGTGGAACCATATTTTTCCAAAAGGATGCTGCGCAGAGTCCGGAAGGCCACCGCAGGCTCCAGAGTTGTGCCCGATTTGGAAATCACACAGATGCGGAAGTTGCTGCCCGTGCATTTGGAAAGCACCCGGTTCAGGGTTGAAGAGCAGAGGCCGGTCCCGGCAAAAATGATCTCGGGATAACCTGTTCGCGAATCGGTTTCCATGCCGCGCAGAGCGTCCAGAACCGCCCGGGAACCCAGGTAGGATCCACCAATGCCGATGACCACATACACTTGGGAGTCTTCCTGGGCGCGGGTAGCAGAAGCTTCGAAAGCCTGGAAATCCTCTTCCGTGAAGCTATCCGGCAAGTCCAGCCAGCCTAGATACTCCGCCCCCGGGCAGATGCCATTTTCCAGTTCAGCGGCGGCGGCGTTCACGGCCGGAGCCATGGCCTCCAGCTCCTCTGCCGGCAAAAAAGATTCCGTCGCTGAGACATCCAGCTTGATCCCGCCAAATTCCGTCATTTTCGCCATTTCCGGATCCTCCTTGCGCCAACCGGCCTTTTGGTATTATTCGTGTGTTCCTAGGATACTATGACTTGGCACAGAATCAACGCCCATCATGCGGGCTGGAGAAAGAAATGGCCCTGGCCACACCCATCATCGCCGCCACTTATGCGGAAATCGCTCTCAAAGGGCGCAACCGCACTGTTTTTATGCGTAAGTTGATCAACAACATCCGCAGAGCATTGAAAGGCGAACCCATCGCCGACGTGCGGCATATCGAGAGCCGTGTTCTGGTTTATCTGGATGACGACACCGCCGCGCCCCGGGTGGCCGAAAAGCTGGGCAGGGTGTTTGGTTTGCAGTGGGTTTCTCCGGTGGTGCCCATTCCCCGCACTGAAATTGATGAAGAGTTGATGAGTGACCTCGAAGCCGGGCGCGAACCCCGTTTGACCAGGGTTGCCGAAGTGGCCTGCCAGATGACCGAGCAAGACAGAGGAAGTGCCCAGAACTTCAGGGTCGCCACTCGCCGCAGTGATAAAACTTTTCCCATCACCAGCCCTGAAATCAGCATGGCCATCGGCTACGCCGTTCACACCGAGAGCGGTCTTCCGGGCAAGATGACCGATCCCGATCTGGTGGTCAATGTGCTGGTTCTCAAAAATGATGTGCTGGTTTTTACGGGCAAAGAAATTGCCTTCGGCGGCCTGCCCGCCGGCTCCAGTGGCCGGGCCATGGTCCTGCTCAGCGGTGGCATCGATTCGCCCGTGGCCGCCTGGTTGATGATGCGCCGGGGCATTCGCCCTGAGTTCATCCATTTTTATTCGGGACGCAACCGATCCGAAGCCGATGTGGACAAAATTATCGAGTTGGCAAAAATCCTGGGGAAATTTTCACCGGTTCCCCTGAACCTGCACCTTGTGCCCGTAGTCCCTTTTGAGATGCGCTCCATCGGTGTAGTACCCGACAACTACGACATGGTCATGTTCCGTCGTTTCATGTTCAAATGCGCCGAACGCCTGGCCAAGCACAACAGTTGCCGGGCTCTTATTTCCGGCGACAGCCTGGGCCAGGTGGCCAGCCAGACCATCCACAACCTCGGCGCCATCAGCCCCGACATTGAAATGCCCATCCTGCGCCCCTTGGTGGGCATGGACAAAATGGAAATCACCGCCTGGTCCAAAGTCATTGGCGCCTTCAAAACCTCCATCCTTCCCTACCGCGATTGCTGCTCCATTCGTTCGCCAAAACCGATTTTGAACGCCCGTCCCCAGGACCTTTTGCGCTTCAGCGAAGAGATGGATTTGAACGAAGCAGTCTTTCACGCCCTGAAAGATTCCGAAAAGGTCATAGTTGGATAACCACAGGGGATAATCCGCGGTTCTCGCCAAAAAACACTTAACTCTTGTTTTTTTCTCCCGATGAAATAGTTGTATTTGGGCTGTAAAAACCACCCAGATCATTCAACGATTATCCTGGCAGAGGGTTACCTCAACAGAGCCAGGTGATCAGGCACTATCTCAAAAGGAGAGCGTAATGAAGATTCTGGTCGTAGACGATTCTCGTGCCATGCGCCGCATCGTCTCACGGACGATCAGGCAGGCCGGCTTCACCGGTCACGACATCGTGGAGGCCGAAAACGGCCAGGAAGCCCTCGAAGTCACCAAAGCCGAAAACCCTGATCTGATTCTTTCTGATTGGCACATGCCGATCATGACGGGGATCGAATTCCTGACGGCCTTGAACGCCGAAGGTATTGAAATTCCATTTGGATTCGTAACGTCTGAAAGCACCAAGGAAATGGTCGACCAGGCGACGGAAGGCGGCGCCATGTTCCTCTTGGCCAAACCTTTCACCGCCGACGACATGGCCCAGGTGTTAGGGGCATTCGTATCGTGACAGCCATCAAACACATCAGAAGAGCCGAAGACCCCACGGACATGATGTCCAAAATGGAGGCCCTGAAGGAAGCGGTGGACGCTTGCAAGCACACCTTCTCTACCCAGTTCCAATTGGAGCTGGAATTAGACGGTATGCCCGGCATCCCCAACCCGGAAGATGTTCTCTACGGTAGCACCGTCGCTCTCACCAACGAAGAACTATGCTATCAGTATGCTACGGCTTTCGATGATCATACCGCTCAACATTTGACGCGAAACCTGTTCGCCATGGAAGAGGACGAAGAACTCACCATGGAAGATATGGGTGACGCCCTGAACGAAATTCCCAATGTGGCCGCCGGAGTATGGAAGGCCAAACGGGAAAAAAGCGCCGATGAATGGTACCAGCTGGGATTGCCCACCTTTTTCAAGGGCAACGGCTGGCTCACTTTTTTCCCTCGTGGAGTCAACGCAATTGCCCAGAAACTCAAAGGACCCGATGGCGTCAGCCTTCAGGTCATCTTGGTCTGGCAGTACAGCGAAAATGCTGGAGGCACACAGCAAATGAGTACAAATACTGTAGAAACTACCAACGTAAGCGTCCCTGCACAGGTTTTGCAGGAAGCGGTCAAGGCCGTGGTCGACACTTGCGCCATTCAGCTGGACGTCCCATTGGATGTCGATCCCAATCCTTCGGACCCCCGCGAAGCCAGTGTTGATTTTGGCAGCGCCATTGCCCTGACTGCCGCTAATGGCGGCTGGCAACTGGCTGTCATGGCCAACAAGAAAAGTTGCGCCCAATTGACCCGGGCCATGTTCCAAATGGAATCTGATGAAGATCCCGAAATGGCCGACATGGCCGATGCCGTGGGCGAAATCGCCAACGTGGCGGCCGGGGTCCTGAAATCCAGCCGGGCCAAGGCCGGGCAAGCAGTCCAACTCGGTTTGCCGCTGTTCATGGAGGGTGGCAGTTGCATTGAATTTTTTGCCAGAGGCGTGCAGGGTATGGCCCAAACCATTCGTGGTGCGGATGGCCTGGAAGCCCATGTCGTCATCATCTGGCAGGAAGGGTAAAAGTCGTGACGGTCACATTGCCTGAATCCAAAGAAATCCTGGATCTGGTGGGTCTTCTCATTGATGAGAAACCAGTGTTCAAGATCGGTGAAGGCTGGGATTTGGCACAGCCAACTCCTGGAACCTACATCACATTCCTGCAGGGACGGGATAACGCCATCGAAGGCGCCATCATCACCGACCTGGCAGCCACGCTGTACATCGGCGGCAAGCTGATCCTGTTGCCCGAAGCAACGCTGATGGACCAGTTCAAAAGCGGCCAGGCCGAAGAGCCAGTGGTCGAAGCCGTCACCGAGGTGATCAACAACCTGCGGACGCTGTACAACAACATTGACCTGAATCCCCATGTGGCACCCACCCAGACTTTCCCTTATCAGGTGCCGAGTCCGGATGACTTTGTCGCCTGGGTGCTCAAACCGTCGAAACGGGTCGACTATGTTGGTGAAACTGCTTTTGGAACAGGTACTCTGACGCTGATTGCGCCTTAGGTATTTTTCTGGAGCAATAATTGGTGAAAGTTGAATCCTGGATTTCGCCCTCGCCTCCCGGCGATGTTCAGAAAACAGCCCAACCAAAAAAACAAGGACCAACCCTTCACGGGGTTGGTCCTTACTTTTTTTGAAAATAGGTGCGGGGCCTGTTCGTGACCGGTGGGCAAACTAGCTGCCAAGAACAGCTCCGGCCGCGATTTGGGACGAAGCCCCGCAGATGTCAAAGGCTGTTTCCCAACCTTTGATCTGACGCTACGGAATCTCCGTTACCCTGTCAAATAACCCAATCTTGAACCCCGATTACCGGACCAAAACCATGGATCGTGTCTGATCCACCCCACCTGCCTGCAGGCGATAGAAATAGGTTCCCGAAGGTGTTGCCAGCCCATGGTTGTCCATACCGTCCCATTGCACTTCGTGGCGGCCTTCATCACGGGTTCCATCCACCAGAGTGCGCACCAGACGACCACTCAAACTGTAGATGGTCACACGAACGGATTTCGTGCTGGCCAGCTCGTAGGCGATGGTGGTGCGGGGGTTGAAGGGGTTGGGAAAGTTGGGTTTCAACTCGGCACCAGCCAACATTGGCATGGGCGCTGCAGATACGCTGTTCTCGGCCCAGGTCTCGCTGATGGTGTAAATATAATCTCCACTGGTGCTGAAGTTTCCATTTGCTGCGTTGCCGGCAATGTAGATGGTGGCATCTCCGCTACCAGCGGCCGGCGCGGTCCAGCGCACGGTCCAGGTCACGCCACCGGTGGTCCCGTTCTGGGTGCCGGCAGATGTGTGTTTGGCGTAAGTGCGGGTGGCTGTGGATGAAGTTTGAGTGTGGCCGTCAAGGCTCATGAGGGAGCCAATTTCTTCACCGTCATCACCAATAATTGTGAATTCAAAACCCCAGCGACTGGCGTCGGGATCATCCAGGCTGACCAGCAGGTCATAATCCTGGTCGGCATCGTACAATCCACTCAAACCCGAGACGCCCAAGGTTCCGCTGCCTGAATTCAGGGGAAAGGTAGAATGGCAGCCGGTGCAATTTCCTTCACCTGGGGCATCGGTTCGGCCATTGGGCGGGCCGCCGGAATAGGCTGCGGCAAGTCCCACACTCAGGCACAGAATCATGGCCACCATGGTCAGCGCAAGGGCTGAGGGGCCGGAGCGGTTGCATTGTCGATTTTTCATTTTGAGTCCTCCCAAGGATTCAATGTTTTCCTGGTCAACTGGAATCTAGTGCTGTCTGATATTTCATTCGGCAGTCTACCATAATCCATACCATTTTGGTATTTTATTATTTATTGAAGACTTCCTTAGTAAAAAAATCGTTACTAATGATACAATGCCCGCGAAACCAAAGCCCATCTGCTGCCAAAATATCCGGAGAACGGCTTGAGTTTACTGACAATCATCTGGTCCATGCTCTCTGCTGCATGCCTGGTCATCGGCCAGATGCATGCGCTTGTGTGGTGGCATGATCGCACGAGACGCCTGAACCTGGTGGTCGCGGTGATGGCGGTGGCCGCCGGTGCCAACGCAATGGTCGAATTGGGTCTGATGAAGTCTGCTTCGATTGACGGATTCATTACCCTGGCATTCCTGGGAAACTTAACCATCGCCGTGACCCTGGTGTCGATGGTGTGGGTTGTCCATCTGATGTTGGGCACGGCCCGTCGCTCACTTTTACTGATCATCACAGGGCTTTGGAGTTTCCTGTCGGTGGTCAATCTGGTCTCACCAGCCAGCCTGACCTACGCTTCGGTCGATGCCCTGCTCCCTCTGACGACCTTCTGGGGTGAAGACTTCGTATTGGCCGTCGGTCCCGCTAACCGCTTCAAATTCCTGGCCGACCTGGTCACCGTCCTGATCATCATCTACACCGCCGACGCCACCTGGCGGGCCTGGCACCAACGCCGGCATCGGCAGGCGGCCATCGTTGGTGGTTCCATCCTGGGTTTCATAGTTTTGGCAGGGATCCATACACCCTTGGTGGATGCCGGCATCGTGAAGACTCCTTTCATGATCAGCATCGCTTTCATCGGAATTGTGGTCACGCTTAGCCACCAAATGGCTCATGACGCGGCCCTGGCCCTGCGTTTTGCCCGCGAGATGGAAGCCGGACGTCGGCGTTGGGAGTCCTTGCTGGACAGCGTGCACCTGGCAGTCCTCGAAGTGGATGCCGATGGACTGTTGCGGTACGCCAATCCTTTCTTTTGCCGCACCACCGGGTATTTGGCAACTGCTATCGTGGGCCGTCCGTTGGGTGATTTGGTCAGTGCTGAGCAGCGAAACGAGCTGTTGCTGCGCTTGGTTGCATCCAGCGGCCCGGAAGGCCCACGACCGCACGGCCGCTGGAAGGTGACCACCAAAACCGGCAAACTGCTGACCTTTGACTGGTCCACAGTGCCGCTATTGACCCCTGACAATGAATATGACGGCCTGCTGACCATCGGTGCTGATGTGACGAAAGAGCTTGAAGCCAAGGCCTCCCTGGAGCTGGCCCGGCAGGCTATAGACCGAAAGGCCCGCGCCAATATCCTGGGAGAATTTGCCACGGCCCTGGCCCATGAATTGAACCAACCATTGGGAGCCGTTCTGGCCAACGCCCGCACGGTGCAGCGTTATCTGGCCAGTGATCCGCCCCGTCATGCCCAGGCCGCTGAAGTGATGGAATTGATTGTGCGCGACGACAAACGAGCCGCCACCATTCTGCAACGATTGCGGGCCATGGTGACAAGGGGCCAGGTGGTGCACGAATCCTTCGACATCCGCGGACCAGTGAACGAGGTGCTGGAAATTTGTGAAGCCGAGTTGCACGCCCGCGGCATTGTTCTGCGGCGTGACCTAGGGGATGAATCATTGCCGGTTGTGGCGGGCCTGGTCGACATCCAACAGGTCATGCTGAATCTTGTGCGCAATGCCATGCAGGCCCTGACCTCCGGGCACGTGTCTGACCCTGTCATCTGCGTTTCCTGCATCCGCGATGGGGATGATGTGCGAGTCGATGTTGTGGATAATGGTCCCGGGATTGCCCTTGGTGGGGAGTTAAAAATATTTGAGGCCGGCCACGGCAGCCAGGAACAGGGTCTGGGCATGGGGTTGGCCATTTGCCAGCGCATCATCGAAGCCCACGGGGGCCGCATCCAGGCGATGCCTGAAACCCGGGGGGCTCGGTTGAGTTTTAAGCTGCCAATATGCTTCGAGGACGCGGTTCAAACTGATGCGATATAGAGCCTTGGTTATGCCGCGGAAAATGTTAGTTGTTGGAACCGCATTCTAATTGGCATAAAGCGAAATAATGGATCGCTTTTTTGCAGTATAATTGAACCGCACTTTCTTGATTATTTTCCCCTTGTCGGGTAACAAAATTGTATGGGTATCGGTCTTTGGACTGATGGCACTATTGATTTCCACCGCAATCACCTCACCATCGGCACAATAAACTGAAATTGTTCGAACATATATACCAATGTGGCCAATGGTCAGCTTAATTTCCCGGAACAGGGTTTCCGAATTGACAGGAATATCGGCGACTTTGGTTCCTGTCTTTACGGTCCTTTGTCCAAGCCTTTCCCATTCAGAAGAAAAAACAGCAGAGGAAGAAAGAAGTAAAAAGAGAAAACTCAACAATATGTGTAGAATGATAGTTCTTGGCATCGGGTCATCCTTCCCTGAATCGTTTTCTGACACAACTGACATTTGAAATTCCACGCAAATTCCGTGCCTTGCTTCGAACCGCCTTGAATCCCCTGTTGACTGTGGCACGGTATAATACTTTGGTTCTATAGATTATCCCTCATTCCATTGTTATTGTTCGGGTTGACCGCTTTATCAATGGAAGGCACACCATCTCTGAGGGAAAATATCATGAAAATAATCCATGCCATTCTGTTTGTCCTCGTCACACTGGGACTGACCAGTGGGGCCCTTGCAGCAGACAAACCCAACATCCTGGTCATCATGTCCGATGACGTGGGAATCACCAACCTGAGTGCCTACAGTCGTGGTTTGGCCGGTTACCAAACCCCCAACATCGACCGCATTGCCAATGGCGGGATGTTGTTTACCGATTTCTACGCGGAGCAGAGCTGCACCGCTGGGCGTTCTGCCTTCATCACTGGCCAGCACCCGGTTCGCACAGGACTGACCAAAGTCGGCTTTCCCGGATCCCCTCTGGGCCTGCAAAAAGAAGATCCAACCCTCGCCGAATTGCTCAAGAATGAGGGTTACGCCACAGCTCAGTTCGGTAAAAACCACTTGGGTGACCGCAATGATTACCTGCCCACGATGCATGGGTTCGACGAGTTCTTCGGCAACCTCTACCACCTGAATGCCGAGGAAGAACCCGAAAACCCCGACTACCCCAAGGACCCCGAGTTCAGGAAACGAACAGGACCCCGGGGAGTGCTGGACTGCAAGGCCACCGACAAGGACGACTCCACGGTTGACCCTCGTTTCGGCAAGGTAGGCAAGCAGACCATCGTCGATACCGGGCCCCTCACCAAGAAACGCATGGAAACCGCCGATGAGGAATTCATCAGTCGGACCAAGGACTTCATCAAACGCAGCAACCAGGACGACAAGCCGTTTTTCGTCTGGCTGGCCACCTCCCGCATGCATTTCTACACACACCTGAAAGAGGAGAGCGTGGGCGTAACGGGGCTGGGAATCTTCGCCGACGGCATGGTGGAGCACGACGGCCATGT